>NZ_JAKLTE010000020.1:0-88472 GCF_022014395.1 Photobacterium sp. WH77
AGCGAGTTGCGCTGCCAACTGTACAAGTCGTTTGGTTCTGCGTACATCCCCCAACTTTGCACTCTGGAAAACACTCTGAGCCCACACGGATGGTTCACTTACAAACATGACAAGTTATATCTAAAACAAAAGGTCAGGATCAGATCAAACTTCTTCTAAATGGTTCAAAAAAAATCCCCCGGTGAAAACCGGGGGATTTGTGTAGAAGAGACAGGGCTGGTGCCGGGACAGACAGCACCGTTTTCGCAGCTCGAAAGCTGGGAAAAAGGGTGTGAGTATGCGCTGCTGAATGAAAATCGTGCTGGCTGGATGGCGGTGCCGGCACACAGGCAGCGATTATCCGCTTTTGTTCGTCAGATGCCGCTGCCTGCTGCTATGGTACCGGCAGATTACCGTGTTGCGAAAGGCATGTTGCAATCTGATCTGTCCTGTCACCACACCGGGGTGGCTGTGGATTTCTCAGACCTGGCAGTGCCTGACGCTCCGCTCTCTGTGCTGACTTATCAGTTGCGGGATCATATTGCCCTGGCTGAGCAACTGGCAGCGGCACTCAATGCCGCCGGTATTCCAGCGACTTGCTGTGTGGAAACATTTCCGGACTTCAACCGGACAGAGCGGCTGGCTCAGGCGGATATCATTATTTCCGGTGAAGTGTTTGGCGAAGATGCGGAACTGAGCTGGATGGAATGGCTCAAAGCGAGCACTGCGCTGGCCGTATGCCTGCAGCCACAGCAGCAGACACGGTTGCGGCGAGAATTAGAAACCGTCTTTCTGTCTGACAATCTGGCTGAGCGGCTGGACAAATTTCAGGAGATCGAACAATGGCTGGTGGACATCGGCATCTATCGTCCCTTGTGGCAAAACCGCCAGCAGCTCAATGTCCGAAGTCATCTCAATGGGGTATCACTGCTGGCGAATGGCTGGATTGATTTCAGCCGTGTGTTATTCAGCTCACCATAGCGGTGGCCGGAATGCCGCTGTGGAAGCGGAAATCTTGATCCGGGGTGTTGATGAGTCCGGCTTCGCGCTGGCCAATGTGCAGAATTCGGTCACTGATATCCTTACCGGCAATTTGCTCGGCCAGATTCAGGTAATCCTGATAATGACGGGCTTCAGAGCGCAGTAACGAGATGTAAAACTTTTTGAGTTCATCATCAAGAAACGGCGCCAGTCTGGCGAAACGCTCGCAGGAGCGAGCTTCAATGTAAGCGCCAACAATCAGTTTATCGATCAAGGTGGCGGGTTCATGAGTACGCACGGCTTTCATCAGCCCGCGGGCATAGTTGCCGGCACTCAGGTTTGAGTAAGCGATGCCGCGCTTGTCCATGATTTCAAGTACCTGTTCAAAGTGGTGGAATTCTTCTTTGATCAGGCGAACCATCCTATCAATCAGATCCTGGCCGTAAGGACAATCCGCCCTTGCTGTCAGTTCAGCACTCAGGCCATTCTTTCTGCCGTGGAAGGCGTCTTTTTGGCGTGACCTGCCATAGACGAAATCTTCGTACGGTTTGGCCCAGTCAAGCAGTGCCTGGCCGCTTTTCTCATCCACGGCGTATTTGCGGATCAGGAAAATAGCGGTCTGGCTGGCTTTCAGCTCACAGTTACAGTGATCAACCAGCAAGGCATTGAGGTTTTCCGGTTTGCGTGCCTCCTCAAGCCAGCTCTCTGGGGTTTCGCAATGCAGAAACCGGCGGACGGGAAGAAGTAGCTCGTTGATCATGCTCTGAGTGTCTGTCATGGATGGGTCTTATTGCTGAGTTGAACAGGGGAAAGAGAACCGGCGGATTATAACAAAGCTCTTCTAGCAGGAACAAGTTAACAAAACTTAGCTATCTAACAAAAAGCGAACCCATCGATTTGGCTTCGCTTTTGATCTTTAGCAGTGCTTGCTCGGGCGGATGGTCTGTGAATGCTACTTGATATTTATATACAACGTGGACCTGCCTGCAAGCTGTTGTTAGCGCGGTTTTCGGCGTGCGTCACTCGGTGAATGTTGAAAGCTGCGTTTGTAGGCACGAGAGAAACTAGACAGTTGGGAAAAACCAACATCTGCTGCAAGTTCTGTCATTGGTATACCGCTGTTGAGAAGCAAAAATTGCGCTTTTTGCATGCGTCTTTGCATCACGTACTTTTGCGGTGTAACCCCAAACTGCTTTTGGCATAAACAATAAAAGTGGCTCTCACTTAAATACATAGCGTGAGCAAGTTGGGTATTGGATAAGGCAGTGGTGATGTTTTGGTCTATATAAGCATTTAAATGGTTGGCGTCTAGGCGGCGGTGGGAGGGTGGCGCTGTATACGTCGATGACATTTGACCTAATTGTGTCAAAAATAACGAGACTAGCTGACAGTTTATCTGTGGTGACATCTGATCCTGATTAACTTTCTGAGCGGCAAAATCTAGCAACAGCTGGCTTTCTGCTCCTAAGTCTAAAAAGTAAGGCTGCTGAAATACCGACTCTTTTAATGATAGGTTGCACGCTTGTTCTAGAGCTTGGATATAAGGATCGGCAGGAGCTAAATCGATGACTAATAATTCACTGTCTTCACTTAAGCCATTGTAAAAATGTGGCGCATTAGCCGGCACTACGGCAACCGTTCCGTGACCTATCTGCTGACTTTCACTCTCAAACTCACAGGCCATTGTGCCTCTCCAACCGAGAAGCACTTGAGCGTAGCTGTGCAGGTGTTGGCCCTGACGTCTGGCGATAACATTTCTTCTTATCTGGGTTTGATTCACAGTACATTTCCTACTTTTAACTGCGCCGCTTAATTTCCCAACTGTAGTCTTTCCTTACCCAAAATTTTTCAGTTCCAGAGTCTGGGGTAAGAACGACAGAGTCTCAGGCAAATGTTAGTTCTGTTAATGGATATGATAATAGAACATCAACAGTAAGTTAACATGAAAGGAAGGATGACATGCAACTCAACCAACAACAGGTACACGATGCACTACCTTGGCTGCCACTAGTCGAAGCTCTAAAGGATATTTTTACGCGTGATGTAACGGCTCCTATTCGCCACCATCATACGATGCATGTACCGCAAGATCCGAGTGCGATTTTATTATTAATGCCTGCATGGATTGAAGGTGAGTATTTGGGCGTTAAACAGGTGAATGTATTTCCGGGAAATTCTGCTCATAATAAACCAGGGTTAAGCAGTCATTACCTACTTAGTTGTGGTCAGACTGGGCAAATGTTGGCTCAGATTGATGGTAACGAGTTAACTGCGCGTAGAACCGCTGCTGCTTCTGCTTTGGCTTCTCGTTATCTATCGCGTGAAACGGCTAGCAAAATGCTGATGGTTGGGGCAGGCAGAGTTGCACGACGTTTAGTGCCTGCGCATTTGAGTGTTCGCCCTATCGAAACCGTTCATGTGTGGGATATTAATCCATCAGCTGCAGAGCAATTGGCAACAGAACTTCGCGATGAAGGAGTGGATGCCATGGCATGTGCAAATGACCAGTTGGAAGCGATAGCGCGAGAAGCTGATTTGATTAGTTGTGCAACGCTGTCAACCGTACCAATTATTAAAGGTGAATGGTTAAAACCTGGTGCCCACTTAGACTTGGTAGGGAGCTTTACCCCGACGATGCGTGAAACGGATAATGAAGCACTAACACGGGCGAATGTTTTCGTTGATGTCAAAGCAGCAGCGCTTGTTGAGACGGGGGAATTGATCATGCCTATGCGAGATGGAGCGATCACTGAAGAGAGTATTTTAGCTGACTTCTCGGTTTTGTGTCGTGGCCAGCATGCCGGACGTGCAGACCTTGACGATCCAGAAGCGGCAATCACACTTTTTAAATCGGTTGGTGATTCTCGCGAAGATCTAGCTGGCGCTATTCTGGCTTATCAGTCAGTACAGAGTGCTTAAACAATAATAAGACCGAAGTGTACTTGGTTTTTATTTTGCTTTGTATCGGTCTTTTTATTTTATCTTCCAGCTGGATCTCCATGCGCTGCGCATTTTTTTCGGTGTGGTTTTTGCGACTTCATTTGGCAAAATACTTATGATTAAAAAGAATTTAGACTATACAGCTCCGCCACCGCTTGCTCTCGCGATCGTACCAATTATCCTTACCATGGGATTGTTAGCGATACAGATTTTTTATTATGATGATTTCACCCCGCATATAGCATTAGCGATTGGTTTTGCTATTACAGCGTTGGTTGGCTGGTATCAAGGACTGCGGTGGAAGGAAATTGAATCTGGTGCATTTCGTGTCTTACACGTGGCGATGCCTTCGATTGCCACTCTTATTGTTGTAGGCATGTTGGTGAGTACATGGATTGCTAGTGGTACGGTACCCACTCTGATCTACTACGGTTTAGTGTTAATCGAACCTCAGTGGTTTCTTGCTGCAACCATGTTGCTGTGTTCTGTCGTTTCCCTTTCCATTGGCTCTAGTTGGACAACCGTTGGTACTGTTGGGCTTGCCTTAGTTGGCATTGGTTTCGCTTTTGGTATCCCTGCACACTGGACAGCGGGAGCGGTTGTATCGGGTGCTTTCTTTGGAGACAAAATATCACCTTTATCTGATACCACTAATCTTGCCGCCGCAGTCACAGAAACCAATGTGTTTGCGCATATTAAAAATATGATGCCGACGACTGTTCCTGCAATGCTTATTGCTTTAGCGCTCTACTCTATTCTGGGTGGAGTGTTAATGGAGGATGTGACATCGGGTGCCCGGCAGCAGTTGCAAGATATTACTGCTATTCAATCAGGATTAGAGAATCATTTCAGCCTAGGTTTACTGCCTTTACTGCCACTCTTGGTTGTGATGCTGTTGGCGTTTTACAAAATAGCGCCAATCCCAGCCTTATTCACGGGCTTTGTTTTAGGCGCTGGTGTCGCCGTGCATAATTATGATTACAATCTTAATGACATCCTGACGTTTGCTCATAGTGGTTACAAGATAGATACCGGATCTTCTGCTCTGGATAATTTACTGAATCGTGGCGGCGTCACCTCAATGACCTGGGTTATTACCTTAATGATGTTTGCTTTAGCATTTGGTGGCGCGCTTGAACGTACAGGCTGTTTGGAATCTGTCGTTAATGCAATCATGAAATCCACTAGAGGTTTCAAAAGGTTGCAGACTAATACCATTCTTACCTCGATTGCGACTAACGCCGTATCTGGTGATGTGTACCTTTCTATTGCATTACCTGGCCGTATGTTTGGACCGCAATATGACAAGCTGGGCTATAGCAGACTCAATTTATCCAGAGCGATTGAAGAAGGAGGTACGTTAGTCTCGCCACTGATCCCCTGGAATGCGGGAGGAGCATTTGTGATGGGGACGCTAGGGCTTGCTCTTGCTCCCGGAGATTACAGTGCCTTGCTATATGCACCGTTGGCATTTGCTTGTTGGCTGTCACCCGTTATCGGCATTTTTTATGCACAGATCGGGTGGTTCTCAAAGCGTGCTGAGGAAGCGGCCACGACAGTAAAAGAGGCAGTCGCCGTTGCGAGTGGAAGATTCCACTGAACAGTGCCATAAAGATTTTTAGCAGGCCAATAGGTAAGACATGACACAATCCGTTATGAACACATTTAATGAGGCTAAGACTACGGTTGCTGTGATTGGCGCTGGAGTGGTTGGACTGTGCACAGCTCTAGAAGCGCAGCGCCATGGCTATCAAGTAACGCTGTTTGATAAAGGAGGGCCGGGTGAAGGAGCTTCGTTTGGCAATGCTGGTTACTTAGCAACAGAATTAATTGATCCTCTGGCAACAAAAAAGACATTATCTTCGGCACTTAAAATGTGGATAGACCCGAAAGGTCCACTGGCGCTGCCTTGGCAATATTTACCGAAAGCACTTCCCTGGTTGGCGCGCTTTATTCGGTCTGCTTCTTCTTCACGTGTTGAGAAAAGCCGATACGCCCTCTACCAACTCAATCAAGCGGCCGTTCCGGCTTGGCAGCGTTGCTTGGCTGATATTGGAGCGAAAGAGTATCTGGTACCATCTGGGTATTTATTGGTATGGGAGTCAGAAACAAAGTTGGAAGAGGCAAAGGAGCATGCCGCTTACCTTGCACAATGGGGTATAGAAAACGTTCTATTGCAAGGCGCGCAACTGAGGGAGAAAGAGCCTGAGCTGGCTGCGAGTGTTAGCCATGCTCTGTTTTTTCCCAATGCTTGCCGAGTTAATGATCCTTACCTGTTATCGAAACATCTATTTGCGGTTTTTGAGGAACGAGGTGGATGCTTTGAACAAACAGAAGTGAAAAACATTACTCCTCAAGGTGACTTTGTCGAGGTTGTAACCAGACAACCGTCTAGGTTTGAACATGTGGTGCTTTGTACTGGGGCTTGGGGGAAACCGCTACTCGAGCAAACAGGGATTTTTGTTCCACTTGAAGCAGAGCGTGGATATCACCTGACAATAGATACCACCGAAATAGAGCCTAAACTACTCAATCACCCTATCGGTTCTGCGGAACGTAAATTTGTGATGAGCCCTTTGGAGTCAGGTTTAAGGGTGGTAGGGATAACAGAAATTGGAGGCTTACGGTTACCTGCGTTCACTCATCGATTTAATGTGCTGCGTCATCACAGTCGGCAATTGTTGCCGGTATTGAACAATCCGGCGTTGCAGGTGAGTGAATGGATGGGGCATAGGCCAACGCTGTCTGATTCACTTCCGGTGATAGATCGGCATCCGCGTCATCCCCAGCTCTTGTTTGCCTTTGGTAATCAGCATTTGGGGCTGACTCAAGCTGCAATTAGTGCGGAATTGGTGATCAGTCTGTTACGAAAAACAGAGCCTGAGTTTGACGTGACTCCGTATCGGGTGGACCGATTTTAAACTTTTACAGCACACTTTTACTGTCCGCTTCCTCTTTAGCGAGACAGTTTAAACTGTCTCGGCATAGGGAAGTGGACTGTGTCCAGGTTCATTAAACCACACAATAGGTCTTATTGCTGAGTTGAACAGGGGAAAGAAAACCGGCGGATTATAACAAAGCTCTTTCTGAGCGGCCAGAGAATGACGGATATTGGCTCACCGGAAGAAACTAAGAAAAAAATGAACCACTTAGCTTTAAAAAATAGGGCTGTATCATCGTTATTCCATTTTGGTGTGTTTATACTGAAAACGTATGTGTCGATGGCTGGTGAAGGAGGTCTGCCGGTTATTGGCATCCAGATACATCAGAAAAGGACTTTATATGCACTTACCCCGGATTGCCCCCTGGTTACTGGCCGCTGTGACTTTACCTTTGAGTGTTAATGCGCAGGCTGAACAAGCGTGCGGGCATGTCACCATTGCCGACATGAACTGGAATTCCGCCACCTTTATTGCCCATTTGGATCAGTTTATTTTACAACAAGGATACGGCTGTGACGCCGAGCTTGTCCCCGGCGACAGCATTCCTACCACAACGTCCATGATTGAAAAAAGTGAGCCGGATATTGCCCCTGAAATGTGGAGCAATACCATGCGCGAAGCACTGGATAAAGGTGTTAAGGAAGGTCGGTTGCGCTATGCCGGTGTGACGTTATCTGACGGGGGTGAAGAAGGCTTCTGGGTGCCGGCCTACATGGTGGACAAAGAGCCAAGCCTGAAAACTCTGGCTGGGGTGAAAGCCAATGCCGGTTTGTTTAAGCATCCTGAAGACCCGGATAAATCCGCCATGATGGGCTGTCCTGCTGGCTGGACCTGCCAGATCACTTCTGAGCATTTGTTTGACGCACTCAAATTGGGCGATTCAGGTTTTGAGCTGGTGGATCCCGGTTCAGGCGCTGGTCTGGCGGCATCCATTGCAAAAGCCTATGAGCGGCAGGAGCCTTGGTTTGGTTACTACTGGGCGCCCACCGCGGTTCTGGGCAAGTACGAGATGGTGAAAGTAGACTTCGGCACAGGGGTAGATGCCGAGCATTATAAGGCTTGTATTACTCAGGCTGACTGTCTGGACCCCAAACCGACCATGTATCCGCCGTCACCGGTTGATACTGTGGTGACTGAGAGTTTTGCGGCACGAGCGCCTGACGCGCTGGCCTATTTATCAAAGCGCGCCTTTACCAATCCGCAAATGAACAGCATGCTGGCCTGGATGGAAGACAACCAGGCCGACGGTGAAATAGCTGCAGAGCACTTTCTCGCGGATAATGTGTCACTGTGGAGCCAGTGGGTAACGCCGGAAGCGTTACAGCGCATTAAGCAAGCCCTGGCGGCTCGCTGAACCAGCCAGACCCGGTAGCTGCCGGGTCTGTTCATTTTACCGATCTACGGCACCCCGATATGTCTGAACTCTCCTGGATTACCGATTTCCCCCAACTTGACCGTTATCAACTTCTCGCGATTCGTAAAACCCTCGATGGCGCATATCGTACGTTTTCACGTGAGTACGGCGACAGTATTGAATCTTTTTTTGACCCGCTGCTCTCTATGCTGATTGGCTTTGAAAAGCTGCTGCTGAACACCCCCTGGTGGCTGATGATTGCCATATTAGCCGGACTGGCTTTTTATGCCAGCCGTTCCTGGAAGCTGGTATGCGGTGTGGTGGTTGCTTTTGTGTTCATTGGTCTTTTCGGTATGTGGGAAGATACTATGCGTACTATGAGCATCATTATTGCTTCCACCCTGCTGGCGATAGTACTGGGTTTACCGATAGGGATTCTGATGGCCCGTTCAGACAGGGCGCAAAGTGTGATCACCCCGCTGCTGGATGTGATGCAAACCATGCCGGCGTTTGTGTACCTGATCCCGGTTGTGATGCTGTTGGGCATAGGCAAAATACCGGGCCTGATTGCTGTGGTGATTTATGCGATCCCCCCTGTGATCCGCCTGACTAATCTGGGTATCCGGCTGGTGGACAAAGAAGTGCTCGAAGCGGCAGAAGCGTATGGCGCGAGCGGCTGGCAACGGTTGACTGGTGTGCAGTTACCGCTGGCGATGCCGACTATCATGGCGGGGATTAATCAGACCATTATGATGGCGCTGGCCATGGTGGTGATAGCGTCCATGATTGGCGTAAAAGGCTTGGGGCAGCCTGTTCTTAAATCGATTACTAACCAGTACTTTACGCTGGGTCTGCTCAACGGGCTGGCCATAGTGGCGCTGGCTATCATTTTTGATCGTATCTCTCAAAGCTATGCCCGGCGCACTCAGCAACATCTTTCGGGGCGAAAACATGACTGATTCAATCCACACGCAAGACACAGGCACCACGCCGCTCATCCGTGTGCGCGATTTGTACAAGGTGTTCGGCCCCCAATCTGAGCGGGTACTGAAACAGGTGCATGCCGGAAAATCAAAATCTGCCATTCTGGCGGAAACCGGGCATACGGTCGGCCTGAACAAGATTAACCTGTCGATATGCCAGGGCGAGATATTTGTCGTGATGGGTTTGTCCGGTTCAGGCAAGTCGACCTTGATCCGGCATTTTAATCGTCTTATTGAGCCGTCTGCCGGCCAGGTGGAAATTGACGGGGTGGATGTCACCGCTTTGAGTGCTTCTGCATTGCAGGCATTCCGGCGACAGCGGATGGCAATGGTCTTTCAGCGTTTTGCCTTACTGCCTCACCGGACTGTGTTGCAAAACATTGGCTATGGCCTGCAAATACAAGGCGTTGATAACAGTGAGTGGCGGGAAAAAGCCAGCTACTGGCTGGAGACTGTGGGGCTGGCAGGCTATGGCGAACACTATCCATCGAGCTTGTCCGGCGGGCAGCAGCAGCGGGTTGGACTGGCGAGGGCACTTTGCACCGATGCCGATATACTGCTGATGGATGAGGCCTTTTCGGCACTGGACCCGCTGATTCGCAGCGAGATGCAGGAGCAGCTGATGGCCCTGCAGTCCAAACTCGGTAAGACCATCATCTTTATTACACACGATCTGGACGAAGCACTGCGGCTGGGAGACAGGATCGCGATTTTGTGCGACGGTGAGCTGATTCAGCAGGGCCGGCCTGTGGATATTTTGCTGCACCCCATTGACGATTATGTCGAAGCCTTTGTTAAAGATGTGAATCGGTCCAGAGTGCTGAAAGTCGAGGCTGTCATGTCGCCGGGCGCGCACTGTGTTGGGTTATGTTCGGTATCTGAGGCGAATCGCTACATGGAGCAGCATAGCCTGAACGAAGTTTATGTACTGAATGAGCAGCAGCGGTATCTGGGCGTGCTGACCCGTCACAGTATTGAAAAGGCCATGACTGACGATCCGGATGGACAGTTAGAAGAATCGGCCTTGCTGCCGGTGCCTGCGATTTCGCGTCACCAGCTGCTAGAGCAGGTGTTGCCCGTCACCCTGGAGGCAGATGTCGCTTTGCCTGTGCTGGGAGAGCAGGGGGAAGTGTGCGGCCGTCTATCACGTTCCACACTGGCCAAAGTGCTCAGTGAACATCATGTCCTAAACCCCACATCGTAATCACCACGTCGTAATCACAATGTCGGCTAATTAATTGTTCGGTACAGCCCAAACGAATCAGGCCGCTTAAAAGCGGCCTGATTGGATTAGCAATGTGCTGTCTTTACCATTTCTTTTTCGGCTGGAACAGGATATCCAGTTCGTCCTGTTCTTTTTCCAGCATTTCCTGGCGCTGTTTCGCATTGCTCTGATTCTGCGAGCTGTCAATTTCATCCAGCATGGCCTGCAATTTTTCGCGGGCCTGGTTAGCATAATTGTGATTTTTGGTCGCCAGCGCATCCAGCCCTTTTCTTAACAGCTGTTTGGCAGTACCAATCTGGCGTTTCATGCGGGCATCGTTGGCACGTTTAACAACGTTTTCAATGTTGATACGCAGCTGTAACCCTTCCAGACGCGCATTCTCAGCAACGAATGCCTGGGTGCCCAGACGGCCTTTGCTGTGTTCGCTTTTAACTACCTGTTTCAGGCGTTTAACCAACTGCAGCATAGCAATAGCCTGACGGTCTGTGGTGGGTACTTTAAAGCCAGACATTTCGTTAGGAGTGTAATTTTGCTGCAGCTGATGAATCTGCTCCCGGACGTTGTTAATACGCTGGGGCATAGAGCGATCTTTTTGATCAACCTCGAACATGCTTTCCAGGGCTGACAGAATGCGTTGATTCAGACAGACCAGTAGTTCTTTGCTGTAAGGCAAATGATGAGCATGACCTATCAGATCTTCACTGGAGTCGATGATGGCAATGTGCTTGGCCAATTCCTGCTGCTTCTGGCTCTCCAGCTGCTGCCGGTACTGAATGATAACGTTATAACCCACAACCAGGACTAACAACAGGCCGATAAGACCGACCACTAAAGGTATACTCATAAAACTCGATCAGATAATCCACAGACAAATGAAGCCATAAGATACACCATCTGATCATGAGGTCATAGCATAGGGTAGAATTTTGCTCATAGCCTCACATTCGCAGTGCGCACATTTTTACATTGGGAGAGGCCGCCGGTGACCTGTCGCTAACGCCGGGCCAGTATAGATTTCCACCTGTTGTCAAATTATGGTGGTCAGAACCCTTGTGTTGCTGTACATGTGCATTTTAGACACTATGATACTGTATATAACATAGTGAAATAGATAGTCGCATTGTTAGAATGTAACGGACTATATTTGGGGCGGGAAAATGAAACTACAACAATTACGCTATATCGTTGAGGTGGTAAACCATAATCTCAATGTGTCCTCAACGGCTGAAAATCTGTATACCTCTCAACCGGGCATCAGCAAGCAGGTACGTTTACTTGAGGATGAGCTCGGCATTCAAATTTTCGAGCGTAGCGGTAAGCACCTGACCAAAGTGACGCCAGCGGGTGAGAACATTGTCCGTATTGCTCGTGATATTCTTTCGCGAGTAGAAAGCATTAAATCGGTTGCCGGCGAGTATACGCACCCGGAAATGGGCACACTGCATATCGCGACGACACACACACAGGCGCGTTATGCGTTACCGAATGTGATTCAGGGCTTTATTGAACGTTACCCGAAAGTTTCATTACACATGCATCAGGGAACACCTTCCCAGATAGCGGATGCGGTTTCCAAGGGCACCACTGTCTTTGCCATAGCAACGGAAGCACTGCATTTATATCAGGACATGATTATGTTGCCGTGCTATCACTGGAATCGCTCAATTGTGGTGCGCTCGGATCATCCCTTGGCCCAGAAGAAAGATATTACGATTCACGATCTGGCGGCTTATCCCTTAGTGACTTACGTATTTGGTTTTACCGGGCGTTCTGAACTGGATAATGCGTTTAACCGCTCCGGGCTAACACCGCGTATTGTGTTTACGGCGACAGATGCTGATGTGATCAAGACCTATGTGCGTCTGGGAATTGGCGTCGGTGTGATGGCGAGCATGGCGATTGATCCTGAGACGGATCATGATCTGGTTGCCATTGATGCCAGCCACATTTTTGAAGCCAGTACGACGACCATTGGCTTTAAGAAAGGCACCTTCCTGCGTACCTATATGTACGATTTCATGGAGCGCTTCGCCCCGCATCTGACCCGGAACGTGGTTGATCAGGCATTAGCACTCAAGAGTAATGATGAAATAGAAGCCATGTTTGCCAGTATTAAACTGCCGGTGCGCTGAGTTTTTAAAGCCCTGCAGTAATCAATAAGCCGCACTCTGCGGCTTTTTTGTACTCTCTTCACTATTCACTGCTTTTGCGACCTGATATGAGATAAAATACGGCCCTTTAGTTAATTAGCGTATCAGGGGCGTCAATGTCTGCCTATTCAGACACATTTTGTCAGTTGGATGCCTTGCTCACTCAGGAACGAGCATACTGGCAGTTTATGCCTTTCGCCTGCCACGAATATCCCTGGCAGCACAGTATGCCTGCGCTGTCGGACTGGCTGGATTCTCTGTCCGATCAGGATGTGGCGAACTTATTGGAAGACACTGCTGCGCTCATTGGTGAATTAGCGGTTTTTCTCCCAGTTCTGCCTGAAATGCATCAACTTGCCAATATTCCTGTACTGCCTCCAGTCTCAGAGATTTCGCCGCGTCTGCCCCGAGGATTAGATGTCGGTATTCCGGGCCGGAAATGGCAGCAGGTGCTGGCATTCAATGCAGTACTGCCTTCGCACAAGCTTCCCTGGCTGGAATGGTGTGCCGGGAAAGGATATTTAGGGCGCGTGCTTGCAGCATGTCATAACACCCGGGTCACCAGCCTTGAATGGCAACGCAGTTTGACTGAAGACGGTCAGTCTGCAGCGAACCAGTTGGGGTTGCCAATGACCTTCGTTCAGGCGGATGCTTTTGCACCGGAAAGCGCCAGTGTGATACGACCAAGTCAGCATGCGGTGGCTTTACATGCCTGCGGCGATCTGCACGTCAGTTTGCTGGAGCGGGTGGCTGCAAAGCGCACAGCGGCAGTCAGTATCTCACCTTGCTGCTACCACCTGATCCGTCATGATGCGTATCAACCATTGTCGGCACCGGCAATAAAGAGTGAGCTGAGATTATCAAAGCACGATCTGAGAATGCCGTTGCAGGAAACCGTCACAGCCGGACAACGGGTGAAACAGCAGCGATTTGTCGAAGTCAGTTACCGTCTGGGCTTTAATGCTTTGCAGAAACATCTGACCCACAATGACGCTTATTTGCCTGTCCCCAACGTACAGAAAGCCCTTTTAAAGAATGGTTTTGCTGATTTTTGTCTGTGGGCCGCTCAGCAAAAAGGATTGCAACTGCCGGAGGACATTGATTATGCGCACTGGCAGCAAAAGGGAGAAGCCTGCTTTCGGAAGGTAGAGCGCATGGAACTGGTTCGTCAGGCTTTTCGCCGACCCCTTGAAATGTGGTTGGTTTTTGACAGGGCGCTGTTTATGGAAGATGCCGGATATCAGGTGTCTGTTGGCACATTCTGTGATAAACCCATCACACCAAGAAATATTCTTATTCACGCACAATTGGAGAAATAATGGAGACAAGCACGCTGATTTTCTGTGCGCTGGCTTTATCGGCTGGTTGTTTTGTTCAAAGTACCGTTGGCTTTGGCATGGCCATTGTGGCGGCGCCGATTGTGTATTTTTATGAACCACGTTTTGTTCCGGGTGTGGTGACATTTGTTGGTCTGATACTGGCGCTGATTAATATGTGGCAGTACCGGCGAATGATTTCATTTACCGGAATGAGCGCGGCGTTTGTGGGGCGTGTGCCTGGCACCATAGTTGCCGGCTGGATCTTGGTATACATCAGTGCTGAGCATCTGGCTCTGATACTGGGCGTAGGTGTGTTACTGGCGGTTCTGATCAGTTTATCTAAGGTTCGTTTCAAACCTACCCCGAAAGCCTTGTTTGTGGCTGGTTTTACGTCGGGCCTGATGGGGACGACAACCAGTATTGGTGGCCCACCTATGGCTTTAGTGCTGCAGCATGCGGAAGCCGGAAAATTAAGGGCAAATCTGGCTGTGTATTTTGTTTTCAGCTGTGTTTTATCGCTGGTTGTCCTTTCGGCAACGGGCCACTTCAGTCTGTGGCACCTGAAATACGCATTGATTGTGCTGCCCGCACCGATATTGACCACCTTGTTAGCATATAAGGTTCAGCATTTAATCAAAACCGAATGGGTCAGATATGCCTTGCTGGTGCTGTGTACTTTTGCCGGCATGGCGGCCATGTGGCAGGGACTCAGCCCTATGTGGACGTAACATTACAGAGGCCGCTGAGAGCAGCGGCCTCTGATGTTGGATGGGGTCGGTGTGGTTAGCTGGCTTTGGGGATGATGTTGAACAGATTAAATTGTCGCTGTTCCAGCTCATGGGCGGGCATGGGTTTGCCCAGATAGTATCCCTGACAATAGTCAAACTCGCATTGCTGGATATATTCCAGCTGTTCAAGCGTCTCAACACCTTCGGCGACCAGTTTCAGGTTCAGCTTGTCGCAGATTGCACAGGTCGCTTCCACAATGGCCCGGCTGCTTTGGTTATTGGCCTGCACGAAGCTCTGATCTAATTTCACCATAGTGATGGGCAGGTTCTGCAACTGAGAGAGTGACGAATAACCGGTACCAAAATCGTCAAGGTGAAGTTCAATGCCCAGTTCTGCCAAATCGACGAGACATTGCTTGGCGTCATCATACTCCTGCAACATGGCAGACTCAGTGAGCTCTAATGCCAGTTGGCTGGCGTTAATGTCGTAGTGTTCGAGTAATGTTCCGATATAAGTTGCGAGACTGGCATGGAGCTGGGCCCGGGACAGATTCACACTGACAGTAAAACGCTTACCATAGGTTTTATTCCAGTGTGAAAGCTGCATACAAGCTTGTTTCAGCGTCCATTTTCCTAGCGGCACTATCTGGCCGGTTTCTTCAGCAAGCGGAATAAATTCAGACGGTGCCACCTGGCCGAGATCTTCATCATACCAGCGAATTAAGGCTTCGAATCCACCTAACCGATTGTTTTTTAAATCGACTATGGGCTGGTAATACAGTTCAAAGGCTTCAGCATCCATGGCCAGCGTCAGGTGATGGCGCAATGTCATTTTACGGTATAAATCTTCAGCCATCTCAGGAGAGAAATGATGGCAGCGATTACGCCCCCTCAGTTTGGCGCGGTGCATTGCCATGTCGGCCTGAGTGATGAGGGTTTCAATTTTCTTTGCGTCATTGGGGAAGCTGGCCATCCCGATACTGCAGCCAATGGATAACTCACCTACCTCTTTCAGGTGAAAAGGCTTATTGAGATTGGTAATGAGTTTTCGCGCAAACTGGGCCGGATCTTCAACCTGGCGGTGGTCAATCTGGATGATGAATTCATCTCCGCCAAAACGGGCCAGTAAGCCATTGAATTTTACAATTTCGCTGAGTCGAATAGCGATAGCCCGCAACATCTTATCGCCGATGGCATGACCATAGGTGTCATTGATGAGCTTAAACCCGTCCACATCAAGAAACAGCAAGGTATAAGGCTGAGACGAATGCTGAGAGGCGTGGATAGCAGTAATCATGCCCCTGCGGTTCAGCAGGCCGGTCAGGTAGTCGTGTTCTGACTGGTATTTCGCTTGTTTTAACTGCTCTTTTTCCTGGCTGATATTGACCAGGCTGAGTAAGAGCTGTTGTTTGTCTGCCAGCCACTTGCCATCAATGCTAAACCAGTCGTAGTTTCGGCCTGTCCAGCACAGCTTTCTGTGGTTTACCACTTGTCCTTCGCTGGCATCATGCAACCATTTCTCTGCCAATTTGATGTCGCCGACAAAAGTTGCGAGGCTGTCCAGCTGTTCACCAAAAGCGTGAATGAAGGCGCGATTGGCACTCAGCAGCTGCCCTTCAGAAGAAAAAAGCAGGGCAAGATTTGAGCCATCAGAAAATGCCAGTTCTCGTCTCAAGCTGGCTTCCTCAGAAATAACATGAACCAGCATGGCGATTCTGCCATCTTCGCTCGGAATACCAGAAAAATGACACAATGCATTTTTCACTTTGCTCTTGGGGCTGTAGCTCCACCATAGCTTTAGCGACTCACCGCGTTTGAACATTTGTAAATAGTCATTCAGGGTTGCTTCTACCGCGTCGGACATATCCTGTCCCAGGTCCCGTGATCTAAGCTCGCTCAGGCTCTCTGCCTCCCAAAGGGGAAGTGCAGCAGAATTCGCCCAGATAATGGCTTTGTTTTCAATGTCGAAAACCCATACCGGGGATTGCAGATATTCAAAGGTCGTAAAGAATTGGCTCATACCAGATAAAGGAATGACTTTAAAGGGGCAATGCCTCAACGATAGCCTAAATTGCCTGTGGCATACATGCGACAGGGTGTAAAGCGTGATCTTGATTCAGGAAGTGCGTGTTGCGTAAATGTAAATTAATGATAAATAAGTACAAATAGTGAACTGGGAGTGGGTCTTTTGGCTCGGTAGTGCACTGTACAAGTGATGAGTTAACTTCTGAGAAAGGACTTAGCTAAACAGCTAAGCCCAGAGTTATTCTTACTCTACAAGTAAATGCACACTCACTTTTCATTATGAAACTCAGTGTGCATTTTTATGGTGTTTTACCCGACGGCAGGAATAAGTCCGGCCATCTGGAGGAACTGTGCTGTGATGATCAGCACACCTGCTCCGGTAGCCATTATGAGAGCAGGTTTGCCGCCGCTGACCTGGTACTCACCGATTGTCTGTCGTTGTCCTCGTTGAACATGCACCATGGCCACTGGCAGAAAGATAGCCAGAATGACGAGCGCAATCGCCGCATAACCCAGCGCCATAATAAAGCCTTGAGGATAAAACAGAGCAAAGCACAGCGGTGGTACGAAGGTAAACAGAGCCGTTTGTACTCTGCCGGATTTTGAATTTTCCTGATTTAAGGTATCAGACAGGAAGTCAAACAAGCCCAGGCTTACCCCGAGGAAAGAGGTCGCCAGCGCAAGGTCTGCAAAGACAGAGACGGAATTACTGACCATAGGGCTTTTTAGCAGCGTGCTCAGTGCGGCAATAAAGCTGCCCAGGCTGGAATTGGCGATCAGATCAGACTGGCTGAGAATGCCCTGGCTGGCGACTTGCCACAGCAGATAAATGACTAAAGGCACAGAGGCACCCACTATCATCACCTTGCGCAGCGCTTTCATGTCTATGCCCACATAGCGGACGATAGAAGGAATGCTGCCGTGGAAGCCAAATGAGGTAAACACCACTGGTAGTGCCGAGATGAGCAGACCTTTTTCGACTGGCATATCAACCAGGTGTTGCCCCTGAATATGCGGCAATAACAGGCTTAGCATAATAACCAGCGCAATAATTTTCAGCGTGAACAGGATACGGTTTACCAAATCTACCGAGTGTGTCCCGACCGATACCACAGTGGCAATCAGTAAAGTGAACAACACTGTGCCAGCCTGAGGCATGACATCAAGTCCAAACCAGCCGGATAACTTGTCATTTAACTGGGCACCGCCACCGGCAATATAAGCCGCGCACAATGCGTAAAACAGAAACATCATCGCAATGTTGGCGACAACTTGTCCTTTTGTACCCAGCAGCTCTTTCGCCAGCGAGTGGAGAGTGGCCGAAGGATCAGCATGTTGATGGACTTCCAGCATAAGCAGCGCTGTGTATACCATCAGCGCCCAGATACCGACCATTGTTAGTGTGGCGGTTGTAAAACCCAATCCGGCCGATGCCAGCGGCAGAGCCAGCATCCCTGCGCCAATGGTTGTTCCGGCAATAATTAAAGTACTGCCGAAGGTTTTGTTCATGCTCATCGAGTAAAAACTCCCTGTATTTTTATTGGTTTAATTAATGGGAGAGGGGGGCGGTAAGGCTGATTCTCTCCGAAGAAAAAATATAGCCACAATGGTGCACTGGGTTGGAAGGAATTGATATGTTCAGGTTTCTTTACAACACGCTCGACCACTGCGGCCGACGATAATAGAATTTCATGGCAAACTTACTCATAATATTTGTACAACAATTAGTGTTTTTGTCTGCAAATTACACTTATTGGCAGGCGTAATTTACTGCCGTCACTTTAAATGCAGAAAAATGACCTGTCAACTTTTGTTTATTTTTGTGTAAATGTAAGTTTACAACATGAGTGATTGTGCAGTGCGTGTAATGCATTGCACCGGAGGGGGTTTTCAATTATCAGTGCTTAAGATTCTCTCGTGGTTGACTAAGTGTTACAGTGAAGTGCCAACTGAATAAATAAGAGGAACAACATGTTGCAAGTTGTCATGATAAGTACCGGTGAAGAAGTCCTGCATGGAGATATCGTTGATACCAATGCTGCATGGCTGTCCCGTTTGTTTTTTCAGAACGGCTTCGCGCTGTCGCGACGCACTACGGTCGGCGATCAGCTTGAAAGTCTGGCATCGGAAATAGAACAGTGCAGCCTGACGGCTGATATCGTTATTGTAAATGGTGGTCTGGGACCGACCACCGATGATTTGACAGCCCAGGCTGCAGCCATTGCAGCAGGAGCCGGTTTAGAGCAGTCGGAATTCTGGGTTGAGCAAATGATCGAGAAGTATCGGACTCTGGGGCGGGACATGCCGCAGGCAAACCTGAAGCAGGCCATGTTGCCAGAGGGAGCAGACGTACTGGATAACCCGGTTGGTACCGCATGCGGCTTCATGATGAAGCTGAACCGTGCGCATTTGTTCTTCACCCCGGGTGTACCCAGCGAATTTAAAGTCATGGTAGAAGACGAGATTCTGCCCAGGCTGAAATCGTTGCACCCGGATGTCGCAAGTCTTGAGTGTCACCGGCTGTACAGTTTCGGATTATCAGAGTCAGGCATCAACGATACTTTGGCTTCCCTGTCCTTACCGCCGTTATTCCAGCTGGGTTACCGCTCTTACTTGCCTTTTATTGAAGTGAAGTTGTTTGCACCTAAAGATGATACTCAGGTCGCTGCTGTGTTAGCGCAAATTCAGACGCGTCTGGGTGAGAACATTGTCGGTGCTGGTGAAACCTTGCTGGATACCATAGGTACGCATTTCTCCAAAGCCCCTCTTACATTAACGGTGGCAGAGCAGTTTACCGGCGGTGATGTACTTAACTGGCTGCAGGATAATCCGACAACCCAGACCGCATTAAGTCAGGGATGGTTGCTGACAACTCAGGTCGATCCCTCTTTGAGCGACGCAGAACCTATGGGGGCCTCTTTAGCGATGGCCGCCGCCGCCCGGCAGCAAACTGGCTCTGATCTGGCACTGGTTTGTGGCCCGCTGTATGACAACAGTATTGCGATTGCCCTGTCTACACCAAATGGCGATTGGGCGCAGCACGTGCGTACCAGGCGACAGTATGCCAATAAGCCTCATCGTAAAATGGTTGCGACTTTGATGCTGGATATGTTGCGCCGGTGGCAAACGGGTCAGACTGTGATTGGCCAGTATGAATCGTTCGAGAGACTGAGCGAGTTGTTTTTACCGGCCGAGCCGAACTGATCTCAGGACGGGACACAAGAAACTAAAAAGCCAGCCTGGCAATCCAGACTGGCTTTTTTTGACAGAGGCATGAGCTGTGTTCAGCGCTGAGGTGGGTTACTCGTTAACCGCAGATTGAGAGAGCTGGACCTGATAATCAAACTCCAGACTCAAATCTGAGGTGGGTACTGACCGGCAGGCAAGTATTTCTCCCGGTGCGACAAAGGCCATCGCCTCGCGCTGATCCACCTGGCCTGCTATCAGTTTGCACCGGCAGGCCCCACACATTCCATTGCGGCACTGGTACTCAGGCTGTAAACCTGCACGTTCCAGTTGGACTAATAAGGGTTCATCGTTATTACCATAAACCTGCTGTCCGTTAACCGTAATGGTCAATCGGCTCATAGTTCAAAGTCACCCAGATCGTCAGCACTGACGTCGTTATCAATCTGACCAACCAGATAAGAACTGATTTCCGCTTCCTGTGGTGCAACTTGTACGTTGTCAGAGGACAGCCAGGCGTTAATCCATGGAATTGGGTTTTGAGTGGCGCCAGGGTAGGCGGGTTTCAGGCCAACTGCTGTCATACGCAGGTTGGTGATGTATTCAACGTACTGGCAAAGAATGTCTTTGTTCAGGCCGATCATAGACCCATCTTTGAACAGGTACTCCGCCCATTCTTTTTCCTGCTCAGCGGCATCTTTAAAGATGTCGAAGCTCTGCTGTTCACACTCACGGGCAATGTCAGCCATCTCAGGATCATCCTGACCGGTACGCATCAGGTTAAGGATATGCTGAGTGCCTGTCAGGTGCAGGGCTTCATCACGAGCGATCAGCTTGATGATTTTGGCGTTGCCTTCCATCAGCTCACGTTCAGCGAAGGCGAAAGAGCAGGCAAAGCTGACGTAGAAACGGATAGCTTCCAGCGCGTTGACCGACATCATGCACAGGTACAGTTTTTTCTTTAACTCGTGCAGGCTGACCACAACGGTTTCCCCGTTGACCACATGCTCGCCTTCACCCATACGGTGATAATCGCTGGTGTCCTGGATCAGTTCGTCGTAGTAACGGGAAATATCCGCCGCGCGTTTAATAATGTGCTCATTTTCAACGATATCGTTAAATACCACAGCAGGATCGTTAACGATATTGCGGATAATGTGCGTGTAGGAACGCGAATGGATAGTCTCTGAGAATGACCAGGTTTCAATCCAGGTTTCCAGTTCAGGAATAGAAACCAGTGGCAGCAGGGCAACGTTTGGGCTGCGTCCCTGAATGGAATCCAGCAGGGTTTGGTATTTCAGGTTACTGATGAAAATGTGGCGTTCATGCTCAGGCAGATTGTTGAAGTTAATGCGATCACTGGATACATCAACTTCTTCCGGACGCCAGAAGAAAGATAATTGTTTTTCAATCAGTTTTTCGAAAATCTCGAACTTTTGCTGGTCGTAACGTGCAACGTTAACCGGCTGACCAAAGAACATAGGTTCATGCAGCGGGTTGTTGTTAGTTTTACAGAAAGTACTGTATGCCATTGTGTCCTCAGCATCAAAGGGGAGCCGAAGCTCCCATTTGTTTTTGTTAGTTATTAAATCTTGCAGCTGGTGCAGTCGTCTGCAGCGACATCGCCCTGCGCATCAGAAGCACCATCGCGGGTGTTGTGATAATACAGAGTTTTAACGCCGAGTTTATACGCTGTCAGCAGGTCCTTGAGCAAGAGTTTCATTGGCACTTTGCCACCTGGCTGAATGCTCGGGTCGTAGTTGGTATTAGCGGAAATCGCCTGATCGACGAACTTCTGCATGATACCGACCAGTTGCAGGTAGCCATCATTGCTGCCAATGTTCCAAAGCAACTCATAGTTGTCTTTGTACTTATTGTATTCAGGAACCACCTGCTTCAGGATGCCATCTTTAGACGCTTTGATGGAGACGAAACCACGAGGCGGCTCAATACCATTTGTCGCGTTAGAAATCTGAGAGGATGTCTCAGACGGCATAAGAGCAGACAGCGTTGAGTTACGCAGGCCGTGAGTCATGATTTCCTGACGCAGCGCATCCCAGTCATAACGCAGTTCCTGACCACAGATTTTGTCCAAATCTTTCTTATAGGTATCAATAGGCAGGATACCTTTCGAATAGGTGGTTTCATTGAACGCCGGGCAAGCGCCGCGCTCTTTGGCCAGGCCAACAGAAGCTTTCAGCAGGTAGTACTGAATGGCCTCAAACGCCTGGTGAGTCAGGTTGTTCGCACTGCCGTCTGAATAACGCACACCGTGTTTTGCCAGATAGTAAGCAAAATTGATCACACCAACACCCAGAGTACGACGGTTCATGGTCGCACGACGAGCTGCAGGCAGCGGATAATCCTGGTAGTCCAGCAGGGCATCCAAAGCGCGGACAGTCAGCTCAGCCATTTCCTCCAGCTCATCCAGGTTCTCGATAGCACCCAGGTTGAATGCAGACAGAGTACACAGCGCGATTTCACCGTTTTCATCTTCTACGTTGCTCAGCGGTTTGGTTGGCAGCGCGATTTCCAGGCACAGGTTAGACTGGCGAATTGGCGCAACAGCCGGGTCAAACGGGCTGTGAGTATTACAGTGGTCAACGTTCTGGATATAAATACGACCAGTAGACGCACGCTCTTGCATCAGCAGAGAGAACAGATCGATGGCTTTTACTGTTTGCTTTTTGATGCTGTTGTCTTGCTCATACTTCACATACAGGCGTTCAAACTCTTCCTGATCGGCAAAGAATGCATCATATAACCCAGGTACATCCGACGGTGAGAACAGAGAAATGGTCTCGCCTTTGATCAGACGGGTATACATCAGTTTGTTGATTTGAACACCGTAATCCATGTGGCGGACACGGTTTTCTTCAACACCACGGTTGTTTTTCAGTACCAGCAGAGATTCAACTTCGCGGTGCCAGATTGGGTAGAACAGTGTGGCAGCGCCACCACGAACGCCGCCCTGAGAACAGCATTTTACCGCAGTCTGGAAATACTTGTAGAACGGAATACAGCCGGTATGGAAAGCTTCGCCGCCACGGATTTCAGAGCCCAGGGCACGAATACGACCTGCGTTGATACCGATGCCCGCACGCTGGGAAACGTAGCGAACAATCGCGCTGGCGGTTGCATTGATAGAATCCAGGCTGTCATCACATTCAATCAGTACACATGAGCTGAACTGACGGGTTGGCGTGCGCACACCAGACATAATAGGTGTAGGCAGGGAAACCTTAAACAGGGACACAGCATCATAAAAGCGCTTGATGTAGTCCAGACGCGTATCTTTCGGATACTTACTGAACAAACACGCTGCAATCATAATGTACAGAAACTGGGCACTTTCGTAGATTTCACCGCTGACACGATTCTGGACAAGGTACTTACCTTCTAATTGCTTCACTGCAGCATACGAGAAGTTCATGTCGCGCCAGTGATCGATATAGTCATCCATCACTGCCATTTCTTCGGCAGAATAATCTTCGAGCAGATGCTTGTCGTACTTACCCTTGTCGACCATTTTACTGACATGGTCGAGCAGTGTAGGTGGCTCGAACTGACCATACGCTTTTTTACGCAGATGGAAGATAGCAAGGCGGGCAGCCAGATACTGGTAATCTGGCGACTCTTCCGAAATCAAGTCAGCAGCTGCTTTAATGATGGTCTCATGAATATCTTCTGTTTTGATACCATCGTAGAACTGGATATGAGATTTCAGCTCAACCTGCGACACTGACACATTTTCCAGACCTTCAGCGGCCCAGGTAATGACACGGTGGATCTTGTCCAGATCGATGCGTTCTTTGCGTCCATCACGCTTGGTTACAGTTAGCTGTTGATTCATTTTTAATCGTTTTCCCAGTTTTCCCTGATCTATAGTGCTTTTTTGCAATTTTATTAAAAAAGTAAAAGAAGATTGTGATCTTCGTTACACTTAAAATGATAGACCAAAACACTATATGTTGGGGTGTTAAGCCATGTGGCAAACAAGATAGTGGTGAGGATACGAATTTGCAAGCTGGTATTTTTTGACCGCTTGTGGATAACATGGGGATGTAAAACGGATAGTTAGTGCGTACTCACCTATTTCATCAGACTTGCCAGTGTCATAGGAAAATGCAAACAAAAAGCACCTGTTTTTTCCGCCGGAAAAATTTTTTTTCCCTTGATTTTTCCTGATTTTCCGCTCTATTTTTGCGTGCAGCATGATTGGTTAAAAAAGGCGCTTTCGTTACGATTATGTTGTTCCAGTATGGGGATGAGTGCGGCGGGTTCAGGCAGGATCGCCTGAGCTTGCCACAGGTCGGGATGATGCTCATCACCTATGTATCCCCATCCTGCGACAGCACCTGGCATGCGTGCGGCTCGCGCGGCAATCATGTCCTTTTCAATGTCACCGACATACAGGCAACTTTCAGGTGGGATGTTAAGGAGCTGGCAGGCATGCCAGAGCGGATCGGGGTGTGGCTTGGCTTTGTCTAATGTGTCGCCACAAACGACAACTTCTGCTTCGGACAAAACAGGGAAGTAGGGAAGCAGGCGCTGAGTGAGAAACTCAGGTTTATTTGTCATTATTCCCCATGGTACTTTATTTTTATTCAAATAGGATAAAAGTGTATCAATTCCACTATACATTGATGTTTTTAAACAAATTTCATCATGGTAGTAATCAAGGAACTGTTGTCTGAGGTGCGTGGGGTTCAGATGCGCGGGTATTGTGCCAAATCCCGCTTTTATCAAGCCATTGGCACCGTAACTGGTATTCGCCTGGATTTGCGCTGCGGTCAGTGGCTGAACATCATAATCTGCAAGCACTCTGTTAGCCGCTCTTGCCATATCCGGAGCGGTATCAAGCAAGGTGCCGTCCAGGTCAAAAAGTACAGCGTCAATCCGATACCCCAACATAGGCCGTGTCCTTATCTCAAAGGCTGATAAAACGTGTGCAATGAATGTGCTTAAAGCATATCAGCAAAAAGGCGAAGTCGTAGGATTATGGGCATAATCCGGGTATTGGATCAAACGAGGCAGAAAGGTGAGGTCAGCCAGACCAGAATGACCAGCCTGGCTGCGGTGAGACAGGTTACTTATTCTGGTTTCACTGTGTGCAGGATATAATTCACGTCCACGTTACGGCCCAGCTTGTAGGTGTCAGTAAGTGGATTGTAGTGCAAACCGGTAATATGGCGGTCTTCGAGCGCAGTCAGATCAACCATCGCCATCAATTCTGACGGACGAATAAACTTTTTGTGATCATGCGTACCTTTTGGGACCAGTTTCATGACCTGCTCGGCTCCGACAATCGCAAATAAATAGGATTTCATGTTCCGGTTCAGGGTTGAAAAGAACACATGGCCGCCAGGCTTCACCAATCTGGCACAGGATGCAATCACAGAGGCGGGATCCGGCACATGTTCCAGCATTTCCATACAAGTGACGACGTCGTACAGTCCGGGGTGCTGTTCAGCATGTTCTTCAACCGTCTGCTGGATGTAGTCCAGCTTAGTGCCGGTTTCCAAAGCATGCAGACGAGCCACAGTTAATGGCTCTTTACCCATGTCTAGGCCCGTAACATCCGCGCCTTCTCTGGCCATACTTTCGGCCAGAATGCCGCCGCCGCAGCCCACATCGAGGATTTTTTTGCCAAACAGTCCGCCGGCATGGTCGATCACATAGTTTAAGCGCAGTGGGTTAATCTGGTGCAGAGGCTTAAACTCGCCTTCCAGATCCCACCAGCGTGATGCCATTTCTTCAAATTTACTGATTTCTGCCGGATCGACATTTAACTGCTTGGTCATTATTGCTCGCCATTTCCATTGATGTCAGAGCGGGCATTATAGCGAAAGACGGCTGACATGAAATGCTTGTTTGCCTAACCTAGCTCTGTCGCAAGAAAATACAGTGATGCTGGTGCATCTTTGGCCTGTCGCTGTTTTTCTGTATTAAAAACCTTCACTTGATGTCGGAGGATGGCCCAAGGATTGCACAGAAGGACAAGAGTTTATTTTCAATTCGCAAAATTACTCACAAGAAAGGCACTGAAAGGTGTGCCTATTAAGTGGGAAATATGCTATATTCCCGCACCTTGCACGTATAAAAATACGACAGAATCTACCTGAGGGATAGTGGCTCCATGAGCGATCTTGCAAAAGAGATCACGCCGGTAAACATTGAAGAGGAGCTGAAAGGCTCATACCTCGACTACGCGATGTCAGTCATCGTGGGTCGTGCTCTTCCTGATGTGCGTGATGGCCTGAAGCCGGTACATCGCCGCGTACTATTCGCGATGAACGTACTCGGTAATGACTGGAATAAACCATACAAAAAATCTGCCCGTGTTGTGGGCGACGTGATCGGTAAATATCACCCTCATGGTGATAGTGCGGTATACGACACCATTGTTCGTATGGCACAACCTTTCTCCCTTCGTTATATGCTGGTTGACGGCCAGGGTAACTTCGGTTCCATTGATGGCGACTCAGCCGCAGCAATGCGTTATACCGAAGTGCGGATGAGCAAAATTGCTCACGAACTGCTGGCCGACCTGGATAAAGAAACTGTCGACTTTGTTGACAACTACGATGGCACAGAGCGTATTCCTGCTGTGTTGCCAACCAAAATTCCTAACCTGCTGGTTAACGGTGCGTCCGGTATTGCCGTAGGTATGGCGACCAATATTCCACCGCATAATTTGGGTGAGGTGATTGACGGCTGTCTGGCATTTATGGACAACGATCAAATTACCATCGACCAGCTGATGGAATATATACCTGGCCCCGATTTCCCGACAGCGGCGATGATCAGTGGTCGTAAAGGTATTATTGACGCTTATAAAACGGGGCGCGGTAAAGTTTACATGCGCTCTAAAGCCGATATTGAATCAGACAAAAATGGTAAAGAAACCATCGTTGTCACAGAGATTCCCTATCAGGTCAACAAAGCGCGTCTGATTGAAAAAATCGCTGAACTGGTCAAAGAGAAAAAAGTTGAGGGCATCAGTGCACTGCGTGATGAGTCTGATAAAGACGGTATGCGCATTGTTATTGAGTGTCGTCGTGACGCTGTGGCTGAGGTGGTACTGAATAACCTGTATGCACAGACTCAGCTGCAGACTACGTTCGGTATCAACATGGTGGCGCTGGATAAAAATGGCCAGCCTAAGCTTTTCAATCTGAAAGAGATGCTGGAAAGCTTTGTTAACCACCGCCGTGAAGTTGTGACACGTCGTACCATCTTTGAACTGCGTAAAGCGCGTGAGCGTGCACATATTCTGGAAGGTCTGGCGATTGCACTGGTCAATATTGATGAAATCATCGATCTGATCCGTCAGGCGGCGACGCCGCAAATTGCCCGTGAAGGCCTGTTGGCCCGTCCATGGCAATTGGGTGACGTAGCAGCCATGCTGGAACGTGCCGGTGTGGATGCGGCTCGCCCTGAGTGGCTGGCTGCTGAGCTGGGTGTTCGTGATGGTATGTACTACCTGACGGAACAACAGGCACAGGCAATTCTGGATCTGCGTTTGCACAAGCTGACCGGTCTGGAACACGAGAAGATTCTCGACGAGTACAAAGGTCTGTTGACTCAGATCGAAGAGCTGATGCTGATCCTGAGCAGTGCTGAGCGCTTGATGGAAGTGATTCGTGGTGAACTTGAGCTTGCCCGAGAGCAGTTCAATGATGTTCGCCGTACCGAAATCACAGCGGCCAGCCACGATATCGATCTGGAAGATCTGATCACTCAGGAAGACGTGGTGGTGACTTTGTCTCACCATGGCTATGTGAAATATCAGCTGCTGGCTGATTACGAAGCACAGCGTCGCGGTGGTAAAGGCCGAGCAGCAACGCGTATGAAGGATGAAGACTTCATTGAGCGTCTGCTGGTTGCCAATACCCACGATACTATCCTGTGCTTCTCAAGCCGCGGCCGGATGTACTGGCTGAAGGTTTATCAGTTGCCGCAGGCTAGCCGGACAGCACGTGGCAAGCCGATTGTGAATATTCTGCCGCTGGAAGAGAATGAGCGTATTACCGCGATTCTGCCGGTGAAAGAATATGAAGAAGATAAGTTTATCTTCATGGCAACGGCCGACGGTACGGTTAAGAAAACACCGCTGACTGATTTCAGCCGTCCTCGCAGCGCCGGTATTATTGCCGTGAACCTGCGTGAAGGTGACTCACTGATTGGTGTGAATATCACAGACAGCAGCAATGACATTATGTTGTTCTCTGCCGCCGGTAAAGTGGTGCGCTTCTCTGAAGAACAAGTGCGTGGCATGGGCCGTACGGCGGCAGGTGTCCGCGGTATCAAGCTGGCCAATGACGACAAAGTGGTGTCGCTCATCGTACCTGGCAATGAAGGCGATGTGCTGACTGTGACTGAAAACGGTTACGGTAAGCGTACCAGCCTGGAAGAGTACCCAGCGAAGAGCCGTGCAACTCAGGGTGTTGTTTCCATCAAAGTCTCCGAGCGTAATGGCTCTGTGGTCGGTGCAGTTCAGGTACAGGAGGGTGATGAATTCATGATGATCACCAATGCCGGTACTCTGGTGCGTACCCGTGTCGCAGAAGTCAGCCGCGTAGGTCGAAATACTCAGGGGGTTACCCTTATCCGTACAGCAGAAGATGAACAAGTTGTTGGTCTTCAGCGTATTGAGGAACCTGAGGATGACGAGTTGCTGCAAGTTGACGGCGAAGAGGTTGTGGCGGAAGTGACAACGGATACCGATGCGGTATTGCCTGAAGAAGGCGATGAAGCCAAAGACAGCAGCGAAGACTGATTGTTAGCTTAACCTTAAAAACGCAGCTCAAGAGCTGCGTTTTTTTATAACATTTTTTTAGCAAAATGCCTCTCTTGTTTGTTTCGCTGGCGTTTATCGGTATTTTTTATTGTTTACTCAACAAAAAAGGTTTTCAGCAACGAATGAAAGGTGTAAAAAAATAAAACACAGATCCGGTTATTCATGATGTTGATAACAGGGTCACCACATTTTCGCAAAGCAGGAGCATGTTTCTCATCATGGATAAGGTTTATAACTTTTGTGCAGGTCCAGCAATGATGCCAGCAGAAGTGTTGGTAAAAGCCCAACAGGAATTGGTGAACTGGAATGGTCTGGGAACCTCGGTCATGGAGATCAGCCACCGAAGTAAAGACTTTATCGCTGTAGCAGAACAGTCTGAGCGCGATTTACGTGACCTGCTGACTATTCCTGACAACTATCATGTTCTTTTCTGCCACGGTGGTGCACGGGCACAATTTGCTGCCGTGCCGATGAACCTGCTGGGCGATGCCACCACGGCGGATTACATTGATGGCGGTTACTGGGCACAGAGTGCTGTTGACGAAGCCCAGAAATATTGCCAGCCGAATGTTATCGATATCACTTGCGAGCGTGATGGCAAAAAAGCGGTTCTGCCGGCGAGTGACTGGGCGCTGACTGAACAGGCGGCCTATGTGCATTTCTGCCCGAATGAGACTATCGACGGTATTGAGATCCGTGACTTGCCGCAGACGGACAAGCCGATTGTTGCCGATATGTCTTCTACCATTTTGTCGCGCAAAATCGATGTGTCACTGTACGGGGTGATCTACGCCGGGGCGCAGAAAAATATCGGCCCTGCTGGCCTGACAATCGTGATTGTTCGTGATGATTTACTGGGTCTGGCCAAAGACATCCTGCCAAGCATACTGGATTACAAAGTGCTGGCAGAGAAAGAATCTATGTTTAATACACCACCCACCTTTGCTTGGTATCTGGCTGGTGAAGTGTTCAAGTGGCTGAAAGCCATCGGTGGCGTAGAAGTGATGCAGGCGCGCAATGAAGCGAAAGCGAAATTGCTTTATGATTTTATTGATCAGTCTGATTTTTATCGCAATGAGGTGCATCAGGCTAACCGTTCATTGATGAATGTTCCTTTCCAGCTGAAAAATGCGGAACTGGATAAAGCCTTCTTGCAACAGGCGGATGCCGCGGGTTTGAAAGCTTTGGCTGGCCACCGTGTGGTTGGCGGTATGCGGGCCTCTATTTATAACGCGATGCCGATTGAAGGCGTGCAGGCGCTGGTCGACTTCATGGCGGTATTCGAACGCGACAATGCCTGAGTAAAGAACCTCTGCCGTCAAGCCGCCTGATAAGGCGGCTTGTTTGTTTATACCTGGCGATTGCCGCTGAAGGTCAGGTGAGCGCCGTGGAAGTGGACTTTGAACAGTCTTCTTCTCAGATCGCAACGGATCGGTTCAGTATTGAAGGGACAGCGCAGTATGTTAATGGCTCGCTGTCTGTGAATGGCGTTGAATTGCTGATGAGCTCAATGGTTCACCTGGATGACGGTCTGACGAAAGCCTCCTCGGACGGGCAGTGGGTTGAGCTGGAATGTTATTTTGATGGCTCGGCCGGCAGCCAGTGTCGTCTGGATGACTAGCGGGATTCAGGCAGTGTAAATGACCCTGTCACAAGGTTTCGCAAGCAGGGTTTATCCCCTGTCTGGCGCGGGATGGCGCGTTTTGAGCCCTGGGATGACTAGCATCACTTCGAAATATTGGTTACTCTGCGGAAACGCAAATACAACAGGATAGAAAAATCACCCAATGGAGAGTTTAACTTTACAGCCAATTCAGCGTATTGACGGGGAAGTGAACCTGCCAGGTTCCAAAAGTGTGTCTAACCGGGCGCTCTTGCTGGCAGCACTGGCGAACGGCACTACGCGTCTGACGAATCTGCTCGACAGTGACGATATCCGTCACATGCTCAATGCTCTCACCAAGCTGGGCGTTTCGTATCAGCTTTCAGAGGATAAAACCGTCTGTGAAGTACAGGGACTGGGTCAGGCATTTCATGCCAAACAGCCGATCGAGCTGTTTCTGGGCAACGCGGGTACGGCTATGCGTCCGTTAGCTGCGGCCTTGAGTTTAGGTTCGGGTGAGTATGTGCTGACCGGAGAGCCGCGGATGAAAGAGCGCCCGATTGGCCATTTGGTCGACGCACTGCGCAGTGCCGGTGCGGATATTACTTACCTCGAAAATGAAGGTTTCCCGCCGCTGAACATTAAGGGAGCCGACCTCAAAGGCGGTGAAGTAGAGATTGATGGCTCAATTTCCAGCCAGTTTCTGACTGCATTTCTGATGACCGCACCTCTGGCGTCAGAAGAGACAGTGATCCGTATCAAAGGTGAGCTGGTTTCTAAACCCTACATTGATATTACCCTGCACATCATGGCGCAATTTGGGGTACAGGTCGAGAACGACAACTATCAGCGCTTTATCGTAAAAGGTGGCCAGCAGTACCAGGCACCGGGTGATTTTATGGTAGAAGGAGATGCTTCTTCCGCTTCATATTTTCTTGCTGCCGCAGCCATTAAAGGCGGTACTGTGAAAGTTACCGGAATTGGTAAATCCAGTATCCAGGGCGATACCCAGTTTGCTGAAGCACTGGCGGCTATGGGTGCTGAGATAGAGTGGGGTGATAACTATGTCATCGCCCGTCGCGGCACGCTTCATGGTGTGGATATGGATTTTAACCATATCCCGGATGCGGCCATGACCATTGCCACAACGGCATTGTTTGCAGAAGGGACGACGGCTATCCGTAATGTCTATAACTGGCGTGTAAAGGAAACGGATCGTTTATCCGCCATGGCAACTGAGCTGCGTAAAGTGGGCGCGACAGTCGAGGAAGGCGAAGATTACATTATCATCACACCTCCGGCGCAGTTGCAGCATGCTGCCATCGACACTTACGACGATCACCGCATGGCGATGTGTTTTTCGTTAGTTGCGCTGAGCGAAGACACACCGGTGACGATTAATGATCCCAAGTGTACCTCAAAAACGTTCCCGGATTACTTTGAGAAACTGGCCGCATTAAGCCATTGATCCACTTCCTCAGATTTGTCCCTGTCACCCAGCTTAAGGCTGGGTGATTTTTTTCCCGACTGGAAGTGCCTCAAGGGCAAATTTACCGTATAATACGGCCCGCGTTGAAACAGCAAGTTTGCTGAAGGTTTAACAAATTCGGAGAATTCTATGTCTACAAACGCACCAGTGATCACTGTTGATGGGCCAAGTGGAGCCGGTAAAGGAACACTTTGCATGCTGTTGGCAGATAAGCTGGGCTGGAATTTACTGGATTCTGGTGCTATTTACCGAGTACTGGCACTGGCAGCAATTCATCATGGTGTAGAACTGGACTCTGAAGCCGCATTGGTTCCACTGGCTGCGCATCTGGATGTGCAGTTCCTTGCAGAAGGCGAACTGGTGAAAGTGATTCTGGAAGGAGAGGACGTCTCTACCACATTACGTACTGAAGACGTTGGCAATGCAGCGTCAAAAGTTGCGGCATTGCCTCGGGTGCGTGAAGCATTGTTACGCCGCCAGCGTGCATTTAGCGGAGAGCCTGGCCTGGTTGCGGATGGACGTGATATGGGTACAGTGGTTTTTCCTAACGCTGAAGTAAAAATTTTCCTGGATGCCAGCGCCGAAGAGCGCGCCAAACGCCGCATGAACCAGTTGCAACAAAAAGGCTTAAGTGTTAACTTTGACAGTCTTTTAAGCGAAATTCAGGAGCGTGATGATCGCGACCGCAACCGTGCTGTTGCGCCATTACGCCCCGCAGCAGATGCTTTAGTGCTAGACTCTACGCATCTGTCGATTGAGCAAGTGACCGAACTGGCGCTGGCTCACATTGAAGAAAAATTGTCGGCTGAGAAATCGGCCTGATGGTATGTCGGTGTCAAGGAATGATAACTGACTTTGTTTTCAACCCCATGCGGTAGGATACCCATGGTTGTTCATATACTGAAGATTATTTAAATGACTGAATCTTTTGCTCAACTCTTTGAAGAGTCTCTAAAAGAAATCGAAACACGCCCTGGCGCGATCGTTAAAGGTACTGTAGTTGCCATTGAGAACGGTTTCGTTCTGGTTGACGCTGGCCTGAAATCTGAGTCAGCTATTCCTGCTGAGCAGTTCAAAAATGCTGCTGGTGAGCTGGAAATCGAAGTTGGCGTTGAAGTTGACGTAGCTCTGGACGCGATTGAAGACGGTTTCGGTGAAACTCAACTTTCTCGTGAGAAAGCGAAGCGTCACGAAGCTTGGATCCAGCTTGAGAAAGCTTACGAAGATGCTGAAACCGTTATTGGTATCATCAACGGTAAAGTTAAAGGTGGCTTCACTGTTGAGCTGAACGGCATCCGTGCGTTCCTGCCTGGTTCTCTGGTTGACGTTCGTCCAGTACGTGACACTGCTCACCTGGAAGGCAAAGAGCTAGAGTTCAAAGTTATCAAGCTGGACCAGAAGCGCAACAACGTTGTTGTTTCTCGTCGTGCTGTTATCGAATCTGAAAACAGCGTTGAGCGTGATGAGCTGCTGGCTTCTCTGCAAGAAGGCATGGAAGTTAAAGGTATCGTTAAGAACCTGACTGACTACGGTGCATTCGTAGATCTGGGCGGTGTTGACGGCCTGCTGCACATCACTGACATGGCTTGGAAACGCGTTAAGCATCCATCAGAAATCGTTAATGTTGGTGACGAAATTAACGTTAAAGTTCTGAAGTTCGACCGTGAGCGTACTCGCGTATCTCTGGGTCTGAAGCAACTGGGTGAAGATCCATGGGTTGCTATCGCTAAGCGTTACCCAGAAGGTACTAAGCTGTCTGGTCGCGTAACTAACCTGACTGACTACGGCTGCTTCGTTGAAATCGAAGAAGGCGTTGAAGGTCTGGTACACGTGTCTGAAATGGACTGGACCAACAAGAACATCCACCCATCTAAAGTGGTTAACGTGGGTGACGAAGTTGAAGTTATGGTTCTGGACATCGACGAAGAACGTCGTCGTATCAGCCTGGGTCTGAAGCAATGTAAAGCTAACCCTTGGCAGCAGTTCGCTGAAGCACAAGCTAAAGGCGACCGTGTAACTGGTAAGATCAAGTCTATCACTGACTTCGGTATCTTCATCGGTCTGGACGGTGGCATTGACGGTCTGGTTCACCTGTCTGACATTTCTTGGAATGTTGCAGGCGAAGACGCTGTTCGTGACTTCAAGAAAGGCGACGAGATTTCAGCAGTTGTTCTGGCTGTTGATGCTGAGCGTGAGCGTATCTCTCTGGGCGTTAAGCAAATCGAAGAAGACCCGTTCAACAGCTTCGTAGCTCTGAACAAGAAAGGTACTCTGATAAACGGTAAAGTGCTTGCCGTTGATGCTAAAGGCGCAACCATTGAGCTGGCTGAAGGCGTAGAAGGTTACCTGCGTGCATCTGAAGCTTCTCGTGACCGCGTAGAAGACGCAACTCTGGTTCTGTCTGAAGGCGATTCAGTTGAAGCGAAGTTCACCGGTGTTGACCGTAAGAACCGCGTTATCAACCTGTCTGTACGTGCGAAAGACGAAGACGAAGAGCAAGAAGCAATGGCTAGCCTGAACCAGCAGGACGAATCTGCATTCGGTAATGCTATGGCTGACGCGTTTAAAGCGGCTAAAGGCGAATAATTTGCCCCAAGGGGGGAAGCATTTTCCCCCTTAACGGTTATACTATTGAGAAACATACTAAAAACGGGGTGATTATGACAAAGTCTGAATTGATCGAAAGGCTGTGCAGCCAACAAACTCATCTTTCTGCCAAACAGGTAGAAGATGCGATCAAGGAAATCCTTGAGCATATGGCAACAACCCTTGCTGAAGGGGACCGTATTGAAATCCGTGGCTTTGGTAGTTTCTCTTTGCATTACCGTGCACCGCGCGTAGGGCGTAACCCGAAAACCGGTGATAAAGTGGAATTGGACGGCAAGTACGTTCCTCACTTTAAACCTGGTAAAGAGTTACGTGACCGCGTGAATGCACCGAATGCAGGATAATCGTATTTAGCACGAAAAAACGGCATGCTGTAAGTATGCCGTTTTTTTATGTCTGTTGATCATGGTCTGATGAGTCGTTTTACTGCATAATCTAATCATCAAGTTTTTGATCTAGTGAGAGGATTCACGATGAAAATAGTAGGCATTATTATCTTGATAGCGTGTTTTTTATTAACGCTGGCGCTGGGTGCGCAGAATCAGGTGATGGTTGACTTCGATTTTCTGATAGCCAAAGGACAATTTCAGCTATCTACGCTTTTAGGTGCGACCTTCGGTATTGGATTTGCAATTGGTTGGTTGATTTGTGGCTCTATGTATCTGAAAGCCCGCTTCACAAAAAATCGTTTAACAAAAAAAGTCGCCAAACAAGAAAAAGAACTAGAGCAGTTGCGTTCTGTAGAGACCGCCAAGGAATAATCACTTCATGCTAGAGCTGTTGTTTCTGTTACTTCCTATTGCCGCAGCATATGGCTGGTACATGGGTAACAGAAGCGCGAGTAATAAGCGGCAGGAAAAGTCTCATCACCTGTCACGCCAATATGTGACAGGCCTGAACCTGCTGCTCTCTGATCAGTCTGATAAAGCTGTCGATTTGTTTATTGAATTATTACAGGTTGATAGTGAAACGATAGATACTCACCTTGCCCTGGGGAACCTGTTCCGTAGCCGGGGTGAAGTTGATCGCGCTATTCGCATTCACCAAAACCTGATTGCCCGCCCGAACCTGACTATTGACCAACGTAACCTGGCATTGCAACAATTGGCTAAAGACTATATGGCTGCCGGGTTCTTCGATCGCGCAGAAAAAATCTTTGAGCAGTTGCTGGACGAGCCTGATCACAGAGAAGGGGCGTTGCAGCAGTTACTGACGATTTATCAGCAAACCCGAGAATGGGATAAAGCGATCGAAATGGCCAGTCAGTTGGTCAAGATGGGTAAAAATAAGCTCAGGCATGATATAGCGCATTATTGGTGTGAGCTGGCCATGCTGGAACTGAGCGCGCATAATTCAGAAAAAGCCAAGCAACTGCTGAAGAAAGCACTGTCTGCCGACAAACACTGTGTACGTGCCTCAATCAGCACCGCCCGGATTCTTATCGCTGAAAAGAATTATAAATCTGCAGCGCAGCAGCTGGAAAAAGTCGCCGAGCAGGATGTGGATTACATTAGTGAAACCCTGCCAATGTTGCTGGAATGCTATGAAGCGACTCACAATGAGGATGGCTGGATAAAGTATCTTCACCACTGTGTTGACAACCATGCCGGGGCGACCGCTGAACTGATGCTTGCGGATGAGATTGCTCGTCATGAAGGCGCTATCATGGCGCAATCCTTTATGACGCGACAACTGCTGAAGAACCCAACGATGAAAGGCTTCTATCAGTTGATGGATTATCATCTTGATGAAGCAGAAGAAGGCCGCGCCAAGGACAGTTTGTCCACGTTGCGCAGCCTGGTCGGTGAACAATTGAAAATGAAACCACATTATCGTTGCGGTAAGTGCGGTTTTGAAAGTCATTCACTTTACTGGCAATGCCCGTCCTGCAAAGGGTGGGGGGCAGTGAAACCCATTCGAGGACTGGATGGGGAGTAATGGCGACAAAGAGAATGTAAATTTGAAAGGGCTGATCACTGTGCGTGCTGGCCCTTTCTTTTGAAGATAGCAATGCAGAACAGAAGTCTAGGAGAAAGCATGTTAGACCCAAAAGTGATAGTGGCACTGGATTACCCTACTCAGGATGCGGCACTGGCCTTTGTTGACCGCATTGAGCCAGGCAGTTGCCGACTGAAAGTAGGCAAAGAAATGTTTACTTTGTTTGGGCCGGACTTTGTGCGTAAGTTACACGACAAAGGCCATTCCGTCTTTTTGGATCTTAAGTTTCATGATATCCCGAATACCTGTTCCCGTGCGGTGAAAGCGGCGGCCGAACTCGGGGTGTGGATGGTGAATGTACACGCCAGTGGTGGTGAGCGCATGATGAGCGCCTCTCGTGAGATTCTGGAGCCTTACGGTAAAGACAGGCCGCTGTTGATTGCCGTCACTGTGCTGACCAGCATGGAAGCACAGGACTTGGCCGGGGTGGGTATCTCCTGCTCACCAGAAGAACACGTACTGAATCTTGCGACTCTGACCAAGAACAGTGGGCTGGATGGCGTGGTATGTTCAGCACAGGAAGCGAGTCTGCTGAAGGCAAATCTGGGTGCTGAATTTAAACTGGTGACGCCGGGAATTCGCCCTGCCGGCAGTGCCGCGGGTGATCAGCGCCGTGTGATGACCCCTGCAGAAGCGGTGAAAGCAGGGTCAGATTATCTGGTCATCGGTCGTCCTATTACTCAGGCTGACGATCCGGCTGCAGTGCTGGCCGAGATCAACCGTTCTCTTCTGGCGTAATTTTCTCTTCCTATACTGCCTCTGTCTCTCTATGTCATCCCCGCTCCGGCGGGGTTGTTTTTACAGCACTTCAGGATGTTTCTTACACTTTTACTTGTAAGTACAGATAATAAAGCCGTATAGAGCATGTGCTGGACTGGCAATCTCCACTCTGGCGGTTGGTTGGGATTGCCATATTGATAGGGGTGATCGTTGGTTTACAGCATGACTGGCTAACCCGTAATCAACCAGAAGGGCAGCGTGCATTCGGACTTGTTCATTGGCCGGCTTTCTGCGAGGGCTGATTGGTCATCAGGCGGGCATTTATTCGGCTGTTGATCTGAACATTACTGACTCTCAGTTAAACATGAATCTTCGCTGAGCGGCTGCTGGTCCGGGTGCTGCGATCGTGCGACGGCGCCGTAAAGTGACTGTCCAGCAGCTTCTGAGTCAACGGGTGCTGTGGCGCACTGAACACCTCCTGCGTTGCACCCTGTTCCACTACTTCTCCTTTTTGCATCACCATCAACTTATCGCTGAAATGCTTAATCACGCCCATATGCTGAGAAACATAGATGTACGACAGCCCCATTTCCTGCTGGAGATCGAGCAGCAGGTTAATGATCTGAGAGCGTACTGACATGTCCAGTCCATTGAGGGCTTCGTCTGCCACGATAATACAAGGCTGCAGAATCAGTGCGCGAGCCAGTGATACCCGCTGTTTCTGGCCGGTTGCCAGCATTTGCGGGTAGAAATAGGCATGTTCCGGCAGCAAACCGACACGCAGCAAAGTGGCCTTGATACGGTTTTCGCGCTCCTGCGGCGTCATGCTGGTATTACGTTTCAGTGGCCCTTCCAGGAGCTGACCAATTTGAATCCTTGGATTCAGCGAGGTATTCGGATCCTGAAATATCATGCGAATCAGCTTACAGCGGGTTTTGTAATCCTCGAAAGCCAATGGCTCGTCGTTGACCCTGATTTCACCGCCCGAGGGGTCGACAACGCCTGCCAGCATCTTAGCCAGAGTCGATTTACCTGAACCATTTTCACCGATCAGAGCCAGGGTTTCACCCACCTCCAGGTTGAAAGATACCGGTTTGACAGCTTCTGAGCTGCGGCGGCGGAAAAAGCCGGAACGGTGGTGGTATTCTTTTCTCAGGTCAGTCACTTCCAATAGGGCACTCATGATTTAGGCTCCGGCATATTCAGCGGGAAATGGCAGCTGTATTTATGGTTTTTGACTTTCTTGCGCTTAGGGATTTCCACACACTTACGCTGTGCATAGGGGCAGCGCGGTCCCAGCCGGCAACCGATAGGCAAATGCTGCAACGGTGGAATCGAGCCGGGCAGCGTGGTGAGTTTACTCTTATGCGGAATATCCTGGCTGAAATCCGGCATGGCCTGCAGCAAGGCGATCGTATAAGGGTGGTGCGGCGTGGTCAGTAACTGTTTACGGCTGCCGGATTCAACCGCCTGTCCGCAGTACATCACTGTGATCCGGTCGGCCCACTGGGTGACCGTTGTCAGGTCGTGGCTGACCAGCAGTATAGTGGTGTTATTGAGCTGGTTCATCCGGCTCAGCAAACGGAAAATCTGCGCCTGTGTGATGGGGTCCAGATCGTTGGTGGGCTCATCGGCAATCAATAACCGTGGCCGGTTGGCAATGGCCATCGCTATCATGATTTTCTGGCACTCACCGTCAGTCAACTGATAGGGATAACTGCTCATAACGCGTTTATGGTCTTTTATGCCGACCTTGTGCAGCAGGGCTATCGCCTGTTTCTGACGCCAGTGGAAGCGCTGCCAGAAGGTACCATTGAAAGAGCTGCGCGGAATGGCTTCTTCCAACTGCTGGCCCACATGCTCAGAGGGATCAAGGCAGGAAGAGGGTTCCTGAAAGATCATCGCAATTTCGCGGCCCACCACTTTGCGGCGTTCGCGCGGAGACAGTGCCTGAAGATCAATATCGCCAAGGCGTAAGCGGTCGGCACTGACCCGCCAGTTGTCTTTAGTGACACCGGCGATAGCCTTCGCGACCAGACTCTTACCTGACCCTGACTCGCCAACCAGTCCGCGAATTTCACCTTCATTCAGTGTCAGGCTCATGCGCTCAACGGCTTTGACCATGCCCTGAGGCGTTTCAATTTCAATGGTGAGGTTTCGTATATCGAGCAGTGGCATCAGTCGACTCCTGCATTAATTGCCTGACGGAGACCTTCTCCTACTAAGTTTACCACTAAGATGCTGAAGGTGATGGCCAGGCCGGGCAGGGTCACTGTCCAGGGTGCCAGATAGATCAATTCGATGGAATCACCCAGCATGGCACCCCATTCCGGTGACGGAGACTGTGCCCCCAGCCCCAGAAAGCCCAGCGCCGCGATATCTATCATGGCGATAGAGATCGCCCGGGTCAGCTCACTGATAATAACGGGCTGAATATTTGGCAAAACAGAGTAGTACAGCAGGTAGAAACTGTTCGCACCGTCTAGCCGCGCTGCAATGATGTACTCTTTTTCCATCTCATCGTGGACAGCAGAGTATATCGCACGGATAAAACGCGGGATCAGCGCCAGCCAGATTGCCAGCAGAATACTGGTCATGCCGGTACCCATGTAGGCAATGATGATAATGGCAAGCAGCAGCGACGGTATCGACAACACAGTATCCAGTACGTGGTTAAGGATACTGGACTTCAGCCCGCGAGTCATACCTGCCAGTACGCCTATGATTATGCCCAGGATCGCCGAAGCCAGTGCCACAAGCAGCGCGTAGCCAAAGGTCAGCTGGCTTCCCAGCAGAATTCGGGTGAAGAGATCGCGGCCCAGATCATCAGTACCGAAGAAAAATTCCACATGTCCACTGGCGTCCCAGGAAGGGGGCATCAGAAACTCGCCCACTTGCTCTCCCGGCCCGTAGGCAACCATTAACGGGGCGAAGATTGTTATCAGCAGCAGGAAGCCAAGGCACCACAATCCAAACACCGCCAGAGAATTGGCCTGATAATTTTGCCAGGCCCGTTCCCATTGCGTCGGAATCTTATGTTCCTGATATATATTATTTGATGGCATACCATTCCTTACGGGTCAGTGGGTTCACCATAGCGCCCGCCAGGTCAGAAAGAATGTTCGCGAACAGAATGAATCCACCGACAGTAATCACACCGGCCTGAATGGCTACATAGTTTTGTGTGGCAATGGCGTCAAGCAACCAGCGGCCTATACCGGGCCAGTTGAAAATGGACTCTGTTAACATGGCGAAGGTCATCATGGTTGAAAACTGCATCCCCAGTTTGGGGATAATTGGCGGAATGGCATTTTTCAGGGCATGCCGGATGATGATCTCCCACATTGACAACCCTTTGGTTTGCGCAACCCTAATGAAGTTTTGCTGCATGACATCGGCAACAGAAGCACGGGTCAGACGTATCACTTCGGTCGTTGGTGCTATGGCCAGCACTAATGTCGGTAATACCAGATGGCGGATGACATCGATCAGTGCGGCTGAACGATAGCTCACGTCAGACAGAAACACATCGATCAGGGCAAAACCTGTCACGGAATCAATCTGGTAGAGCAAGTTATAGCGCCCGGCAACAGGCAGCCAGCCAAGCTTGAGCGAAAACAGCATAATAAACAGCATGGCCAGCCAGAATAACGGCAGGGAATAACCCACCAGTGTCAGGGATGAAATGCAGGTATCCACCCAACGGCCACGCTTGACGCCTGCCAGTGTGCCAAGCGGGATGCCAACAATCAGCGACAGAATAAAGGCGAAAAAGCACAGCTCCAGTGTGGCAGGGAACACCTGGAGAATCTCTGACAGAATAGGTTGCCCTTCCTGATTCAGCCCGAGGTTACCCACCATCAGGTTATCGAGGTACAGCAGCCAGCCGGGCCAAAATTCGTGAAGATTCCAGTAGCTGGACGGCTCAATACGTAAAATGCTGTAGCCGATCAAGGTGAGTATGAACAGGGTGATCAGAAACAGATTCAATCGGCGAATGGTATAGATAAACATCAGTTATTCGCTCCGGTACACATTAGAGAATGAGCGAGTACCGAACGGACTCAGATGCAGCCCGTGCAGAGATTTATGGTGGATCTGATAATGAATACCGTGCGCCAGCGGAATAATCGGCACTTCGTCGCGTAATATTCCCTGAGCATATTGGTAGTAGTCCATGCGTTGATCCAGCTTAGTGGTGCGTGACGCCAGTTCCAGCAGGTTATCAAACTGAAGGTTGCACCAGTTAGCGACATTCAGGCCAGCTTGCTTGGCGCTGCACGACAGCAGCGGGCGCAGGAAGTTATCCGGATCGCCATTATCCGCCACCCAGCCAGTCAGGGTCAGATCTATGCCTTTCTGGGCCACCGAACCTGGCCGGAGCGGCCTGTCCTGTAACAGTAAGGTGACATCAACCCCCACTGCCCGTAAGTCAGCCTGGATTAACTCGGCCGTTTTGCGCGGGCTGGGGTTGTAAGGTCTGGGTTCCATTGGAACGGCAAGGATCAGGTGCAGGTTATTACTGTAGCCAGCCTCTTTCAGCAATGCCATGGCTGTGTCCGGGTCATAATTGACGTCTGTCAGATGAGCATCATGTGCCCAGGACATGGGTGGCAGCAATGTTTTGGCCTTGGTACCCGTGCCGTAGTAGACAGAATCAAGCAGGTTCTCACGGTTAATGGCCAGATTGAGCGCCTGACGTACCCGAACATCCTGCAAAGCGGGGATATTATTATTGATGGCCAGAAAAGCAACGTTCATGGCTGTCTGGGCAATCAGTTCGAAGTCCGGGTTATTTTTAATCACAGGTAACTGACTGGCAACCGGCGAGGAGAGAACATCACACTCATGATTGAGAAGCTTGGCCAGTGATCCTGTGCCGCGAGACGAAATATCAAACACCACCTGATTCATGAAAGGCGCACCACGCCAGTAAAAAGCATTACGTTTCAGCCGGATCAAATCATGCGGATGATATTCAGCCAGATAGAATGGGCCAGTGCCTACCGGTTTGGTATCAATGTAGTCAGGATGGCCTTCACGCAGCAGCTGATCAGCGTATTCTGCTGAATGAATGGCCGCATACGAACTCGACAGGGTAGATAAAAAGGCATTGTCAGGCCGGGTGAGAGTGAATCTCACTGTGCTGGTATCAAGGCTATCTATACTGTCAATCAGCTGGCCGAATGACTGACTTTCGAACCAGGGATAATGACCGCCAGAGACAGAATGATAAGGGTGCTTGGGGTCGATTACCCGCTTAAAGCTGAATACCACGTCTTCGGCATTAAAGTGCCTGGTAGGTGCAAAATTTGCGGTCTGCTGAAAGCGCACATCTTTTCTGAGAGTGAAGGTGTACTCCAGACCGTCCTCACTGACGCTCCAGCTGCTGGCAAGCGCAGGTTGCGGCAGATGACTGATAGGATCAAGCTGGAGCAGACGGTCAAAAACCTGAGCGGCCAGACTGTCTGCGGTATGTCCGCCATCGGTTAACTGCGGGTTAAAGGTCCAGGGTGTATCCTGACCACAATAAATAAACCCCCATTGGCGTATGGTGTTATCGTGTTGTGGCTGTGAACAGGCCGTCAAACCCAGCAATCCGGCACAGGTGAGCAGCAATCGGAAACAGGCGTTCATAACAACGCTCTTATCTAAATGGTGTCGAGAAAAAACAAGTGGCTAAATTTACCACTTTCCGTGCCAAGCACCAAGGTATCTCCTTCAATATCCAGTGTGTTTTTATCCGAAGGTCCTTTTTCTATTCTTCCAGATTACTGCCCACCATATTATGTTTACGCAGTAAGCCCCTGAGTTGATGGTAGCTTAATCCCAACAGTTGTGCGGCTTTTCGCTGGTTGTACTTGGCTTGCGCCAGAGCATGGTTAATTAACGCAATTTCCTGTTCGGTCTGATACTGACGTAAATCCAGCGGTAACACAGGCAGAGCATTAACGGACTGAGTACTGTTTTCTGAGTCGTCGTTTTCTTGATCAGAGTCATTAGCTGACCAGGGTGACTGAAACGGGTCCAGTACAATATCCTGTATTGGAAGATCCTCATTTGACTGGCGGAACACGGAACGCTCTACGGTATTTTTCAACTCTCTGACGTTACCGGGCCATTGGTAAGCCAGTAAAGTGCGCTGGGCTTGTTGACTGAATCCGGCAAAGTAGCTGAATCCCATTTCCCGGCACATGCGCACGGCATAGTATTCAGCCAGTGGCAGAATGTCTTCCTGGCGTTCACGAAGTGGCGGAAGATGTATGATATCGAAGGCGAGTCTGTCCAACAGATCCGCTCTGAACTTGCCGGCTTCGGCCATCGCCGGCAGATCGGCATTGGTGGCACAAATCAAACGGACATTTGCCTGGCAGGTTTTGCTTCCTCCCACCCGTTCGTATTCCCCGTATTCAATGACACGGAGCAGTTTTTCCTGAATGCCCATCGGAGAGGTGGCCAGCTCATCCAGAAACAGCGTTCCTCCTTCCGCCCGCTCGAACCTGCCCTGATGGCGGCCTTTGGCGCCGGTAAAGGAGCCGGCTTCATGGCCGAATAATTCAGAGTCTATGATGCCGTCACTCAGTGCGGCACAGTTTAACGATACCAGAGGCTGATCCCAGCGCTTTGATAAATAGTGGATACGCTGGGCAATCAGCTCTTTGCCTGTCCCGCGTTCACCAAGAATCAGTAAAGGGCGTTCAAGCGGAGCCAGACGGGATGCATGATCCAGGGCTGCCAGAAAGGGTTCAGATTCACCGATCAGATTGTCTGTTTTTTGCATCAGGTTATCCGTTACTGTGTAGAAAATGAATATATGCCCAACTGGCGAGAGGTTGCCGGGAGGCACAATACTGGTGTGGTGAATTTCACCAACTCTTGGTGTAAACACTCATAAGATAGCAGCGAGAATCTGTATCTGCAAAGGTAAATGTCTGAAATTACGGCTTTTTAAAAGTTGGCACGGCTCTTGTAATAAGAGTTACAGGCAGATTGCTATCTGGTGAAATGACATATCACAATGCTTGCAACCCGACATGTGTGGTTGCAGCGATGAAAGGAGAGACATAATGGGTATTTTTTCTCGTTTTGCGGACATTGTAAACGCCAACGTGAATTCGCTGTTGGACAAAGCTGAAGATCCGCAAAAAATGATCCGCCTGATCATTCAGGAAATGGAAGACACGCTGGTGGAAGTCCGTACTTCTTCGGCCAAAGCGATGGCAGATAAAAAAGAGCTGTATCGTCGTATTAACAGTCTGCAATCACAGTCTGAAGACTGGCAGAACAAAGCTACACTGGCACTGCAGAAGAGCCGTGAAGATCTGGCACGCGCTGCGCTGATTGAAAAACAGAAAATCAGCGATGTGGTACTGACGCTGCAGGAAGAATATAAGCTGGTGGAAGAAACCATCGAAAAGCTGGCAACAGAAGTGGCTGAACTGGAGCGTAAGCTGCAGGAAACCCGCGCCCGGCAGCAAAGCCTGGTGGTGCGTCATCAGGCTGCAGATAATCGTCGTGAAGTCCGCCGCCAGCTTGATACCGGTAAAGTGGAAGAAGCCTTGTCTAAATTCGAGCAGTACGAACGCCGCATTGATGAAATGGAAGCAGAAGCTGACAGCTATAATATAGGCCGGGGCAAAAGCCTGGAGCAGGAATTTGCAGACCTGCAGGCGCAGGATGACATTGAAAAAGAGCTGGAACGCCTGAAAGCGGGCATGAAAGACAAAGAATAACGTCTCAAAAGGAGAGTGTGCATGTCCATGGGATTTATTGTAGGGCCGTTGATTGTCTTTCTGGTGTTTGTTGCGCCACTGTGGCTGATTTTACACTACCGCAGTAAGCGTCAGACGGCACAGGGGCTGTCAGGTGAAGATACTGACAAATTACAAGGGCTGGTGGTCCGTGCTGAGCAAATGCAGCAACGTATTGTGACACTGGAAAAAATACTTGATGCGGAAGCGCCACACTGGAGGCAGAAGCCATGACGAAAACCTTATACCGTGATCCGAAGAACGGCAAGCTGGGCGGGGTTTGCGCCGGGATCGCCGAATACTTCGGGGTGGAGGCCTGGGTTGTCCGTATTCTGACTGTGTCTGCCTTTCTGCTGGGTATCGGGTTCTTTGTGACGCTGGCTTATATCGCAGCTTGTCTGTTTCTCGACAAGATGCCGGAAGAGCGTCAGATTCAGCAGCATGCTTATAAAGAGCACACAGTGAAACAGAAACCCTGGCAGTCGGGACAGTCGCCGTCGCAGCTATTGGATAATATTGAAAATGAGTTTGATCAGATGGAAGGCAAGCTCCGCGACTTGGAAGCCTATGTCACCTCATCGGCCTTCAATGTAGAAAAAGCGTTCAAACAGCTTTAATTTATCGGTCAAGTGTTACGAAAAGCAGGCAGTGGCCTGCTTTTCTGTTGCGTATCAGCCAATAACAACCAAAAGGGCAGGATATGATTCATTTGGGGCAAGAGCTCAACAAACTGGTAAACCGTGGCCTGGACAGGCATGTGCGTCTGGCGGTGACAGGATTGTCCCGAGCCGGTAAAACGGCCTTTATTACTTCGCTGGTGAATCAACTGCAGCATGTCAGCACCAACCCGCGGCTGCCACTGTTTCCGGCCGTCAGTGACGGTCATCTGCTGGGCGCGCGCCGTGTCCCTCAGGTTGATATGCATGTACCGGCTTTTGGTTACGAAGAAGGCATGCAGGCTTTGCTGCAATCGCCCCCGCACTGGCCGGAACCGACCCGGGACGTCAGTCAGATACGTATGGCGCTGCGCTTTAAACCGCAGAAAGGCCCGTTAAAACTGCTGCAGGATACCGCCACTCTGTATCTGGATATCATTGATTATCCTGGTGAGTGGCTGCTGGATCTGCCGTTACTGGAAATGGATTACCTGGCCTGGTCAAAACAGCAGGCTCGGTTGATGACTGGCCGCCGTCAACAGCTGGCAAGTGACTGGCTTGCTGCAGGCGAGACACTGGATCCCTTCGCGCCGGCTGACGAACAAGCATTGGCGCTTCTGGCGGCGACCTTCACCGACTATCTGTTCAAGTGTAAAGCAGAAGCCGGGTTGCACTGGGTTCAACCAGGACGTTTTGTGTTACCCGGTGAACTGGCAGGGGCACCGGTGTTGCAGTTTTTCCCGTTTATGTGGCTGGAAAAATACACCGAAGCCCAGTTAAATGAAGCGGGTGACGACACCAATATCGGCTTGCTGAAACGCCGCTACAAGTATTATCAGCAGCACGTGGTGAAAGGCTTTTACCGGGAGCACTTTTCCCGTTTCGACCGACAGATCATTCTGGTCGATTGCCTGCAACCGCTCAATGCCGGCCGCGAATCGTTTAATGATATGCGCCATGCACTCAATCAACTGATGCAGAGTTTTCATTATGGCAGAAGCTCCTTGTTACGCCGCTTGTTTTCGCCTCGTATCGATAAAGTGCTGTTTGCGGCGACCAAGGCCGATCACATTACCCCGGAGCAACATCCGAATCTGGTCAGCCTGTTACAGCAAATGGTCAATGAAGCCTGGCAAACGGCTTCTTTTGAGGGCATTAACATGAGCTGTACCAGTCTGGCTGCCATTCAGGCCACGGAGCCGGGCTTTGTGGATCATCAGGGCAAGCAGGTGCCGGCACTGCGGGGGCATACCTTGTCAGGACAGGCACAGACAGTGTTTCCTGGCGAAGTGCCGCGCAGACTGCCGGATGATGCTTTCTGGCAGGCGCAGGGGTTTGACTTTGTCAGTTTCCGTCCGCTGCCACAACAAAGCGATGAGCCCTTGCCGCACATTCGTATGGATAAAACATTGGCGTTTTTGCTGGGAGATAAACTGCGATGACTAAGCCGTATCAAAGCAAAATTGTATTTGATGAGAAGGACGCCGAGCCGCCAGGCCCGGATCTGAAAAGTCGGCTGGAATTTGCCGGGCAGGACAGCTTTTTGCCCGCCGCAGCCGAAGAGGAATCTGACTCGCAGGCCGAAGCGCAATTGGAGAAAACGCTGGGAAAATCGTCTTCCCGGGGACGCTGGCTGAAAACCTTGCTGCTGGGCGGCATCGGACTGACGATGTGGCAGAGCGTTGATTATGTTGCCAGCGCCTATCTGAGCGGTGACTGGTTGTCACTGGGCTGGAGTGTGCTGGTGGCCTCGGTAGCTGCAACGGGTATCGGTGTGCTTGGCCGTGAATGGCTCAGGCTACGCCGCCTCAAAGATCGCCAGACAGAACGCGAGCAGGCTGAAATGTTACTGGCCGCCGAGGGCATCGGGCAGGGGAAAGCATTTTGTATCCGCCTGGCCAAGCAAGGTGCAATTTCGGCTGAGAACCCGGGTTACAGCCGTTGGCAGGCGTCTTTGGCGGCAACACATAATGATGCGGAAGTGCTGGCCATGTATGACCAGCTGGTGCTCAGTCAGCAGGATAAGCAAGCCAAAAAGCTGGTGGTTAAATATGCGCGGGAAGCCGCCCTGATGGTCGCGGTCAGCCCGTTAGCGATTGCTGATGTGTTGCTGGTCGCCTGGCGGAATTTTCGTCTGATTGATCAGATAGCGGCAGTCTATGGTATCGAGCTCGGCTACTGGTCGCGTATTCAGTTGTTCAAGCTGGTATTGAAAAATATGGCCATAGCCGGTGCCAGTGAGCTTATCACCGACAGCAGTATGGATATCTTGTCTGTGCATCTTGCCGGTAGACTGTCTGCCAGAGCCGCGCAAGGACTGGGTGTGGGTTTGTTGACGGGCCGTCTTGGCCTTAAGGCCATGAATCTGATGCGTCCGTTACCCTGGCAACCGGAACAAGCCCCGGCATTGAGTGATATTCGTCGTGACTTACTCAGCCGGCTGGGCGGGGATAAAGCAGAAAAACCGGCAGACTGATGCCCTGAAATACAACGACCAGCCGTAGCGTGCTGGTCGTTTTTTATCCGATTAACGGCGTTTAGAAACAAAAAGTATTTTCTGCTGCCATTTCATCACGATATAGCTCTCACCTTCGGGCATTGCCGTCTTGACGACACACCGACTTCCGCGCACACTTCTTTTCGTGTCACGAATTGTTGACAGTTTTGTCTGGAGCGAAAAGGCAACCACTATGAGACTACAAGTCTTTTGTGTCGATCGGCTTGGGATGACCCGTGAACTGCTGGATATTCTGGCGAGCCGGGAACTGGATCTGCGGGGAATCGAAATCGACCGCAGCGGTATTATTTATCTCAATTGTCCGGAAATCGAATTTGAAGAGTTTCGTCAGTTAATGTTTCAAATCCGTCAGTTAGACGGAGTCACGGATGTGCGTAAAATACAGTTCATGCCGAGCGAGCGTGAACACAAAGAATTGAAAGCCTTGCTGGAAGCACTGCCGGATCCCTTTTTCTCTGTCAATCTGCAGGGAAAAATTGATCTGGCTAATCAGCCGGCAGAGCAGTTATTAGGCAAAACCCGCGAAGCTGTGCTGGGAGAAACCGTCCACAGTGTGCTGGGTTTCAATTTCCATCGCTGGCTGGAGAAAGACAGCGCCAAGCATTACAGCGAAATGGTGGTGTTGTCCGGCCTGGATTATCTGATGGAAGTCATGCCGGTCTACGTGGCCGATGAATCTGATAATGAAGTGCTGGCCAGTGCAGTGATTTTGCTGAAGTCCCTGTCTGAGGCCAAAATGCCGCTGGCGATGCGCAAGATCAGCGGTGACAATGGTTTTGAGCATCTGGTCGGGCAATCTTCCCGTTTCCGTCATTTGATTGCACAGGCGAAAAAACTGGCCCTGCTCGATGCACCTTTGCTGATTCAGGGTGAAACCGGGACGGGTAAAGAAATGCTGGCCAGAGCCTGTCACCAGCGTTCACTGCGGCGGGAAAAACCATTCCTGCTGGTCAATTGCGTGTCTATGCCGGATAACGCCGCCGAAACCGAGTTGTTCGGGGTGGCCGGTACCGGTGGTGAATCCGGTAAGAAAGGCATTTTCGAACAGGCCAGCGGCGGTACGGTGTTCCTGTATGAGATTGGCGAGATGTCCTCTCATTTGCAGGTGAAACTGTTACGCTTCCTGCAGGATGGCACTTTCCGCCGGGTCGGCGAAGAGAAAGAAGTGCGGGTCGATGTCCGGGTTATTTGCTCCACACAGAAGCGGTTGCCGGATCTGGTTGCCGCGGGGCAATTCCGCGAAGATTTGTACTACCGCCTGAATGTGTTATCTCTGGTGGTTCCGCCGTTGCGGGAACGTGCGGCAGATATAGTGCCCCTGGCTGAACTTTTTGTGTCTCAGTTTGCCCAGGAGCTGCAGCAGGCGAAACCTGTGATGTCAGATAAACTGTCCCAGATGCTGAGCCAGTATGCGTGGCCGGGCAATATCCGCCAGCTGCGCAATGTTCTGTTCCGGGCCATGACGCAGCTTGAAAGCGCCGAAATGACGGTCGATGATATTCAGCTGCCAGAGAATGAATCGGCCAGCGTGATCAACGAAGAGACACTCGATGGCTCGTTGGATGACATTATGAAGCGCTATGAAACCGGCATCCTGACAAACCTGTACCGGAGTTACCCTTCTACGCGTAAATTGGCAAAACGATTAGGGGTGTCTCACACCGCAGTAGCGAATAAATTACGCGAGTATGGCATCAGTAAGCCGTAACCTGCTTGCTGTGCTACGTCAATCACCCGGAAGGCCACTCAGCTAAAGTGGCCTGATTTTGGACTGGATGTGGCCATTTTCAAGGGCCCGTAAAAGGTTGATCAAATCCAGCCCAAAACGGCAACTGATTCTCGGATTCTGGCAGATCACGCGGTGACAGGGTATGAGTATAGGGATGGGATTCACATTTTTAGCCAGTGCCACCGCCTGATGAGCTTGTTTATTACCGAGCTGGGCAGCCAGTTCCTGACTGGTGCGTGTTTCGCCATAGGGAATGGCCTGGATAGCCTGCCAGACCTGATGCTGAAAAGCTGTGCCATCGGGCGCTAAACGCAATGAAAATTGCTGACGCTGGCCTTCCAGGTATTGCTTGAGCTGAAGGGTGTACTCTTGTAATTTTTTAGGGTGATGAACCCAGCAGGGGGGAGGCTGATAGCCGTCACTGGCAATGGTGATCAGTTTCAGCCCCTGGTCGTCGGCCTGCAGATAAATCAGACCAAGCTCAGTGTTGATCAGGTCATAGTACATAATTGCCTTCACCGGTCAGAGAGTCTTAACGGCTACCTTCAGCCAGGCACAGGGGAACGCCTCAAATGCCGGTAGCGTTAAAGTGAAAGTATAGTATGCAGAGGTCAGCTTGTTTCATTCAATCATGCAGCGTTCATCAACCTTAAAAGTTGATGAACTGACAGTGCGTCTGGTGACAAATAAAGATGCGCGTCAGATAGCGTCATATTATCAGCGTAACAAACAGTTTCTCCAGCCCTGGGAACCGCTTCGGGATCCGGCTTTCTTTACTGTGGAAGGCTGGGAACGCCGTCTGACACAGTTGGCTGAGCTCCATAAACACCAGCTGGCGTATTATTTTGTTATCTTCATGGAAGGCTCAGAAGAAGTCTGCGGTGTCATTAATTTCAGTAACCTGGTGCGCCACCCTTTTTACGCCTGCCATGTCGGTTATTCACTGGATGAAAAATGTCAGGGTAAGGGTATTATGCGGCGGGCGTTGAATGCTGCTATACGCTGGATGTTTGACGTGCAGCAGTTTCATCGGGTGATGGCGGCTTATATACCGCGCAATAAGCGCAGTGCGGCAGTACTGAAATCGGCGGGTTTCGAGCAGGAAGGTGTTGCCCGTGAATACTTGTTAATCAATGGGCGCTGGGAAGATCATATACTGACGGCCCGTATTAACCCGGACTGGTCGCAACCTTCGCAGTAACGGTTTACAGGGCGCATTAACTGTGGGCCGGTAAAACGGAAATAAAAAAGCTTGCGTTTACTGTATGCTCAGTACCGCAAGCTTTTTTCGTTTCAGCGTGTTGCTCTGACTTATCAGTCGACAGTCAGGATACGCATGTTGTTGGTACTGCCGACCGTGTCCATGATGTCACCTTGAGTGATAATCACCAGATCGCCTGTTTTCAGCAGATTCAGCTCTTTCAGATCGTGAATCGCATGTTTGGCAACATCCAGACCTGCGTCACCGGCACGGTCGAAAAAGACAGGTGTGACACCACGATACAGTGCGGCGCGATTGAGTGTCTGCTCATTGCGCGACAACGCAAAGATTGGCAGGCCGGATGAAATACGCGACATCATCAGCGGTGTACGACCGGATTCGGTCAGGGTGATCATGGCAGTGACACCGACCATGTGGTTGGCGGCATACATGGTTGACATCGCAATGGTTTCTTCCGGGGTATCAAAGGTGCGGTCCATGCGGTGAGAAGACACGTTCACACTGTGCTCTTTCTCGGCACCCAGACACACGCTGGCCATGGCTTTGACTGTCTCAACCGGATAATCACCTGCAGCGGTTTCAGCCGATAACATTACCGCATCCGTACCGTCGAGTACGGCGTTAGCCACGTCCATCACCTCAGCACGGGTTGGCATCGGGCTGGTGATCATGGATTCCATCATCTGAGTGGCAGTAATGACAGTACGGTTCAGGCTGCGAGCGCGGCGGATCAGTTTCTTTTGCACACCGATCAGTTCCGGGTCACCAATTTCCACACCCAGGTCACCACGGGCAACCATCACAGCGTCTGAGGCCATGATAATATCGTCCATGGCTTCTTCGCTGGCAACCGCTTCAGCACGCTCTACTTTCGCCACCAGACGGGCATTCAGGCCAGCATCGGTTGCCAGACGGCGCGCATAGTGCATGTCTTCGCCGTTGCGGGGGAATGAAACCGCCAGATAATCCACATTCATGGCCGCTGCCGTGATGATATCGGCTTTATCTTTTTCAGTCAGGGCTTCGGCGGACAGGCCACCCCCTTTCTTGTTGATGCCTTTATTATTGGATAACGGGCCACCAACAGTCACTTTTGTGTGTACTTTGTTACCTTCAACATGCGTGACTTCAAGCTGTACACGGCCATCATCAAGCAGCAGTAAGTCGCCAGGACTGACATCTTTTGGCAGCTCTTTATAATCCAGACCAACCGCTTGCTGATTACCTTCACCTTTAGGTAAGTCGCTGTCGAGGGTGAACGTGTCACCGATAGCCAGCTTGATTTTGCTGTCTTTGAAGGTAGAAATTCGGATTTTCGGGCCTTGCAGATCGCCAAGTATAGCGACGTGGCGGCCAAGCTTAGCAGCGATTTCACGGACTTGTTTAGTGCGTTGAATATGATCGTCAGGGCTGCCGTGCGAAAAGTTCATGCGTACCACGTTGGCGCCGGCCGCAATAATGGCTTCGAGGTTGTTGTCGCGATCGGTAGCAGGGCCGAGTGTAGTTACGATTTTGGTACGTCTTAACCTTTGAGACATGAAGCTCTCCATATAGTCGAAAGGATACGATGAGATGGGTTATAACTTGGGTATATAGTGTTAGCATTATCTGTAATTATATTACAGGTGCTTGTAGTAAAAAGGCGACATAGGACAATGAATTGACGACTTTGTCGTCCGTGTTGGTCGTTTTCATTCTCAGCTAAGCGGGTATTATTGTCCGTTTTAAACGCAGAGGGAATACTGAGGGTATAAAAAAGCATGGCTATATCACCATGCTTTGATGTTTTTCCACCCTGAGAATCATAAACAGGTCGTTGAGTTTAAAATAACCCTTCTTTTGCAATGCGTGAATCTTTGATGGTCTCTTTTACGCGTTTCAGGTTCTCTCTGAAACCCGGGCCACGGCGCAAGGTAAAGCCGGTTGCGAGCACATCAATGACCGTCATCTGTACCACACGGCTGGCCATAGGCATGTAGATGTCAGTATCTTCTGGAACATCGAGGCAGATAGACAGTGAGCATTCGCGATCCAGCGGCGAGTCTTTGGCGGTAATACCAATAACAGTCGCACCGTTTTCACGTGCCATCTCAGCAATTTCTACCAGATTCTTGGTACGGCCAGTGTGAGAGATCAGTACCACAACATCATTGTCAGTGCAGTTAATCACACTCATACGCTGCATCACAACGTCATCAAAACAGACAATAGGGATGTTGAAGCGGAAGAACTTATTCATGGCATCATGGGCCACCGAGGCTGATGCGCCCAAGCCAAAGAATGAAATGCGTTTTGCCTGAGTCAGCAAGTCTACTGCTCTGTTAACTTGCATCGGATCGAGACTGCTCTTAGCAACATCCAGACAAGCCATGGTGGACTCGAAGATTTTGGCTGTGTAAGCTTCTGCGCTGTCGTCTTCTTCAACGTTACGGTTTACATAGGGAGTACCGTTCGCCAGGCTTTGAGCAAGATGGAGTTTAAAATCCGGGAAACCTTTGGTATCAAGGCGACGGCAGAAACGGTTGACCGTTGGCTCGCTGACATCGGCCATTTTGGCCAGCGTCGCAATGCTTGAGTGAATGGCGGTTTGCGGGGAAGCGATGATAACTTCAGCAACCTTACGCTCTGACTTACTAAAGTTTTCTAAATTGTTTTGGATTTTTTCAAGGGTATTCATACGATAACCGCGATTCGTTGCTGAATTTCAAAATAGGCGAGTTCGTTGGGACGCTGCCAAATATGATGAAACTATACTACTTTTCTTTTCTGGCCTCCTAGCAAATCTCTGAAAATCACTTTTCCTTTTTATTATAGTTTGATCACGATCTACTTTCCCTTTCAGTTTTGAAATGATTTTAACGGGGAAAAACCAATGAAATGCCGAGTATTAAGCTGCTTTGTGTTATTTATTTTCAATGCCCGGAATTAATTTACAGTTTGAATTAAATGTACAACAAAAAGACAACGAATAAATTTCAAAGGAAGTAATGATGGAAAAAGCAAAGCGTGTCAGTGTCTGTGGCTGCGGTTGGTTAGGCTTGCCTTTGGCCAAGCGCCTGCATCATTCCGGTTATGAAACATTCGGTTCAAAGCAGACTCAAGAGGGCGCTGAAGTATTGGAGCGCCAGGGTATCAAAGGTGTTGTGGTTCGTTTGCCGCTACTGCTCGAGGCGCACTCGCCGACGCTGAACGCATTTTTAGCGGCAGATGTTATGGTGCTGAATGTGCCGCCCGGGAGACAGACAACGTCAGCAGATGAATACAGCACAAAAATCCTGTCGTTATCTGAGGCAGCGAAAACGGTCGGTTGTCATAGGTTGATTTTTATCAGCACTACCTCGGTTTACGGGGATGCCGAAGGAGAAGTTACTGAATCAACCGAGCCTGCTCCTTCGACAGAATCTGGCAGGGTACATGCTGATCTGGAACAGCAACTCCGTCAGTCATGGGGTGATGATCTGGTGGTGCTGCGTTTAGCCGGCCTGATTGGCCCTCAACGGCATCCGGTGAAGTTTCTGGCCGGACGACAAGGCATTGCCAATGGCGGGGCGCCAGTCAACCTGGTGCATCTGGATGATGTGATATCTGCCGTTATAGCAATCTTAGAATGCTGGCCGACAATGACGACTGTGCATTTGTCTGCGCCACAGCACCCCAGCAGGGAAAAATATTATCGGCAAATGGCCCGTTTGGCAGGATTAGCCCTGCCTGAGTTTCAGCCTGGTGGCGAGCAGGGGAAGTGGATAAATGCATCCGCAACCGTTGAGGCTCTGGGTTTGAACTGGCGTTATGAGGATATAATGACTCTGGCTCCTGAGCTCTGAGGAGGGGTCAAGCGCTTCACCATGTAGGCTCGGTGTTGCGAGTGCCAGATAAAAAAAATCCCGCTGAAAAGTCAGCGGGAGGAATTTATCCTTAACACAATTAGGAGTTTAGCAGCAGTGGCATTGTCGATTAAAGCTGTTCAGTGAACCATTCATTGGCGGCCGGTTATCAATCACTTCGTTAATCTTAATGTCACTAGTTATGACCGAGCGCTCATCGCTTAGTTCCGATTTCACACCGCTTTTTTTGAAATATTTTCTAACCAATTGATATCTATAAGACAAAATAAACCGTTTTTTAAACAACCGCGCACTTGCTGAAACGTTCAGGCCAAGGTTGTCTGTCATCTGGTGAAAATGAAAGAAACCCGTTTCCAGACGAAAACGGGCTTTGAAGAAAATCTTCTAAGAAAAAGCAGTGGCACTATGTATGACTCCGGTATTCAGCCTTGGTTCCCACCGTACTTCGCATTATTTAAATTTTTTTCTTTTCTTCTCCGTTTCAATACTGTTCATCGCTTGTTAAATCTGTTAGCAAGGTGTAGAGTTTAAACATGTGTTTAATACGGGTGACTTAACATGGTAGTCAAAGCTGATACAAAAAGCCGCATTCTGGACGCCGCTGAACTCTTGTTTGCAGAGCATGGCTTCAAAGAAACGTCGCTGCGAACAATAACCAGCAAAGCGGGAGTCAACCTGGCCTCTGTTAACTATCACTACGGTGATAAGAAAACGCTTATCCGGGCAGTGCTGAGCCGCTACCTGGAAGAATTCATGCCAGCGCTTAAGCAGGAGCTGGAAGTGCTGCTGACCCGAGATGATTTCAGCATGGAAGATGTCTTCCGCTGTACCAAGCAACCTTTGCTGAAGCTCGGCAATTTCCGTTCTGGCGGTGCCACTATTTTCATGTCCCTGATTGGTCGCGGTTATACCGATGTTCAGGGCCACTTACGCTGGTTTATCGTAACGCGTTATAACCCGGTGCTAAACCTGTTCACGAAAGCGGTTTGCCGCGCCAATCCGTCATTAGATCCGGAAACCCTGTTCTGGCGCTTGCATTTTACCTTAGGGGCGTCCGTTTTTACGATGGCATCCAGTACCGCACTGCGTGAAATTGCTGAAAATGATTTCAAATGTACTGTGTCGACCGCCGATCTGATTGATCGCATGGTGCCGTATCTTGCTGCGGGTGTTGCCGCGCCGATAGAGATGCCTGCACCAGTATCAGCTGCGACAGAGAACTCTTACTGAACCCTGCAAAAAAAAATATAACAGTTAACTCTCGCCAAGACGTGGCAGAAAGACAAAAGGACGTGACCCATGAGTAATAAAAGTCTGAGACAACGCTACATCAGTGATCCTGCTTTCAAGGTATTTAAGAAAGTGTTACCGCCACTGTCTGATACCGAACGGGAAGCCATGGAAGCAGGCAGTGTCTGGTGGGACGGTCAGCTTTTCGCCGGTAAGCCGGACTGGAATACCCTGCTGAATTATCCCAAGCCTAAGCTGAGTGACGACGAACAGTCTTTTATTGACAATGAGCTTGAAACTCTGCTGAAAATGCTGGATGACAACCAGATTGTTCGTGAAGATCGTGATTTGCCTTCTGAGGTGTGGGATTACCTGCGAAAAGAAAAATTCTTCTCATTGATCATTGGCAAAGAGTATGGCGGTCGCGAGTTCTCTGCGCATGCCAACTCGACCATTGTGACGCGTATTGCAACCCGAAGCCAAAGCGCCGCCGTGTCTGTCATGGTACCTAACTCTTTGGGCCCGGGTGAGCTACTGAGTCACTATGGTACAGAAGAGCAGAAGAATTACTGGTTACCGCGCCTGGCTGACGGTACAGATATCCCGTGTTTTGCACTGACCGGTCCGGAGGCGGGCTCTGATGCCGGCGGTATCCCGGATATGGGTGAAGTTTGTTATGGCGAGCATGAAGGTAAGGAAGTACTGGGTATCCGCGTAAGCTGGAACAAGCGATATATTACCCTGGCACCTGTTGCCACTGTGCTGGGACTGGCCTTTAAACTGCGTGATCCGCAAGGTCTGATTGGTGATCAGAAAGATATCGGCATTACCTGTGCCCTGATTCCAACCAGCCATGATGGTGTGGAAATTGGTGAGCGTCATGACCCGCTGGGTGGTGCCTTCATGAATGGTCCAACCCGTGGTCAGGATGTGTTTATTCCTATGGAGTGGGTGATCGGCGGTCAAGACTATGCTGGGCGTGGCTGGCGTATGCTGGTGGAATGTCTGTCAGCTGGCCGTGGTATCTCACTGCCGGCGTTGGGGACGGCCATTGGCCACCTGACATCTCGCAGCACCGGGGCCTATTCTTATGTGCGTAAGCAGTTTGGTATGTCGATTGGTCACTTTGAAGGTGTTGCCGAAGCTCTGGGACGTATTGGCGGCATGACTTATATGCTGGAAGCGGCCCGTACGCTGACGACCACTTCTCTGGATATGAAAGAAAAACCGGGCATAGTGACGGCAATTGCCAAGTACCACATGACGGAAATTGCCCGTACTATCCTGAACGATGCCATGGATATTCACGCCGGGCGGGGAATTCAGTCCGGGCCGATGAATTATCTGGCAAATCAGTATATTGGTATGCCTGTGGCGATCACCGTTGAAGGGGCAAACATTCTGACCCGTAACCTGATGATCTTTGGTCAGGGGGCGACCCGTTGCCACCCTTATGTACTGAAAGAAATGGAAGCCGCTGCGAATCCGGATGCAGACCAGGCAGCGAAAGACTTCGATCAACTGCTGTTCAAACACATTGGTTTTGCGGTGGGGAATGTCAGCAAAGCCTTGCTCAATGCCTTCACCGGCTCCAAACTCAACCGGACACCGGTATCGGGTGAAACGGCATATTACTATCGTCACTTGTCCCGCATGAGCCGTGCTCTGGCTGTAGCGGCAGATTTCTCTATGTTGTCACTGGGCGGAGAACTGAAACGCCGTGAAATGGTGTCTGCCCGTCTGGGTGATGTGTTAAGCCACCTGTATCTGGCATCGGCCGTGCTGAAGCGTTATGAAATGGAAGGGCGTCAGCAAGAAGATCTGCCTTTGGTTCATTACGCGTTACAGCACTGTCTGAACAAGTGCGGTGTTGCGTTTGATGAAGTCTTCAATAACTTCCCGCGCAAAGGGGTTGGCCGGGTACTGCGTACACTGACCTTCCCGCTGGGAATTCACTATGAAGCGCCAAAGGATGAGCTGAAACTGGCGATTTCCAAATTGCTGATGACTCCAGGGGTCGCGCGTGACCGACTGACCACCAACTGCTATATCGGTGAGAAAGACAATGATCCTGTGGCTATCATGGAGCGTGCTTTCGTTGCCATGTACGGTGTGCGCGATATTGAGCGTAAACTGGCGAAAGCGGTGAAAGCCGGCACTGTGCCTCGTAAGGCACCATTAGCTGAAAAACTGAAGATTGCCCTGGATGCGGGGGTAATCACAGAAGCTGAGGTTGAGAAAGTGCATAATGCTGACCAGTTGAGATCGCGTGCGATACAAGTGGACAGCTTCGCACCCGAAGCGTTTAAAAAGGGCGCCTTACAGCCAGGGAAAGCCGCCTGATAAGCAATGATATTGCTTAATGAAGAATAAACCTGGTGGTTAAATATGCCGCGCATTTGCGCGGCATTTTTTTCACTGGCTCAGCTATCCTGAAGAGGCCTGGGCTTTTAAGACGTATCCTTATTGTCTGTGGGTGCTGTTTTCTTCAGCAACTCATGGCTCAATATCAAAAAATCTGCCTTAACACCTCCAACCACTGGTCGATTTTAGCGGTTTCGAACATAAAACTGATGCGAATTAGTGACTAACCTTTTATCCTACGGGCAACAGAACAAAGGAAGAAAACGAAATGATCATCAAACCAAAAATTCGTGGATTCATTTGTACAACGACTCACCCAGTGGGTTGTGAAGCAAACGTCAAAGAGCAAATCGAATACACCCAGTCTCAGCCTAAGCTGGAAAATGGCCCTAAGCGTGTATTGGTGGTTGGCTCTTCCACTGGCTACGGTCTGGCTTCTCGTATCGCGGCAGCATTTGGCTCCGGCGCTGCGACTATCGGCGTGTTCCTGGAAAAGCAAGGTACAGAGAAAAAGCCGGGTTCAGCGGGCTGGTATAACTCTGCAGCGTTTGACAAATTCGCCAAAGCAGAAGGTCTGTACTCCAAGAGCCTTAACGGTGATGCTTTCTCGCATGAAATGAAGCAGAAAGTGATTGAGCTGATCAAAGAAGATCTGGGTCAGATAGACATGGTGGTCTACTCACTGGCTTCCCCAGTGCGTAAAATGCCGGATTCAGGCGAGCTGATTCGCTCCAGCCTTAAACCAATGGGCGAGACCTACACAGCGACAGCAGTTGATACCAACAAAGATGTCCTGATTGAAGCGAGCATTGAGCCTGCCAGCGAGCAGGAAATTGAAGATACAGTGAAAGTCATGGGCGGCCAGGACTGGGAACTGTGGATCAATGCTCTGGCTGATGCCGGCGTGCTGGCTGAAGGTTGTAAGACGGTTGCATACAGCTACATTGGTACTGAAATCACCTGGCCAATCTACTGGCATGGTGCACTGGGTAAAGCCAAGATGGATCTGGACCGTGCTGCCAGTGAGCTGAGCAGTAAACTGGCTGCTATTAAAGGTACGGCAAACGTTGCTGTGCTTAAGAGTGTTGTGACTCAGGCCAGTGCGGCGATTCCTGTAATGCCACTGTATATTGCAATGGTCTTCAAGAAAATGCGCGAAGAAGGTGTTCACGAGGGCTGTATGGAGCAAATCTTCCGTATGTTCTCACAACGCCTGTATAAAGCCGATGGTTCAGCCACTGAGCTGGACAGCGACAACCGCCTGCGTTTGGATGACTGGGAATTGCGTGAAGATATCCAGGAGCACTGCACAACGCTGTGGCCACAGGTGACAAATGAGAATTTGTTCGAGGTGACAGATTATCAGATGTACAAAGACGAGTTCATGAAATTGTTTGGCTTTGGTCTGAATGGCGTAGACTATGATGCAGAAGTCAATCCTGTGGTCGAGTTCGACGTTCAGGATGTCTGATCACTTTATGGTGATTACAAAAAAGCTGTGATAAAAAACCGCCGATGTTGGCGGTTTTTTTATGGCTGAGATTTCCGCGCAGCGAAAACAGCGTATAAACGGCGCATGAATTAAAGGGCGTTAACTGCTCTTGTCATCTGGCAGCTCAATCACGAAGGCTGCCCCTTCAATGCTGGCTTTTTCCACGTAAATACGACCGCCGTAACAGGAAACAATATCGTGGCACACAGACAGGCCAATCCCTTGTCCCGGATTGCGCTGATCAGCCCGGATCCCCCGTTGGAAAATGGCTTCCCGCATATCATCGCTGACACCGGGACCGTCATCCTCAATACGGATAATCAATTTTCCCTGCTGTTGTGCGGCGCTGAGGCGAATCTCACTGATACAGAACCTGAAGGCGTTTTCCAGCAGATTTCCCAGCAGTTCCATCAAATCGGTGCGGTTCAGAGGGAGGCACAAGCCCGTGCTGTACTGGCGTTTCAGTGTGACCTGTTTGGTGCTGTAAATCTTCTTCAGCATCCGCTCAAAGCTTTCCACGACTGGGTTGAGCAGGGTCTTATCTTTCTGCAGACCTTGTTGTCCCATTAAAGCACGTTTTAACTGATACTGAACCAGATCGTCCATCTGACTGATTTGTTCCAGCATGCGCTGATTGAGATCGCAGCGGGGCAGGGAATGATCATCCAGCAAGGCATTGGCGGCGGCCAGACGGGTTTTCAGGCTGTGTGCCAGATCGTCCATCGCGTGGCGGTAGCGGGCGGTCTTGTCGTTACTGATCCGGATGAGACGATTAAGTGACTGTGTCACGTCCTGCAACTCAGTAGGAAAATCACTGTCCAGCTGCTCGCGTTTGGCGTCCGTGACCTGATTGAGCTGAGTGGCCAGTTTTCGCAACGGCTGAAAGCTCCAGTGAAATGCGGCGATGAGAAAGGCAACGGCGATCAATACAAACAAGCCGAGATACAGAGCGGTTCGGTTGTGAAGCCGGCTCAGGGACTGTTCATAGGCCGTACCTGAGCGCAGGACAACCAGCTGGTAAGCATTGCCATTCTCGCGGTCACGGCTGATATCGTAAGCGATATAGCTCTTTGTGTTATCAGCCTTGACCAGGGTGGGGGTTTGCATTGCATCCGGCAGGCTACTGCAAATACTGGTCAGCCCCGCGGCTTTTGCCTCATCTGACAACCACATCGTATTATCATTGCGATCACAAAGGACCGACATGTAATCCGTCGCGGATGGATCCAAGGAGTCAATCCATTTATCAACGTCTTTGATTAATCCTGCCCGGTTAAGCTGGGCAACGACTAACGGCATTTGTGCAACAAGATCCGTGGAATAGGCAGCCATGTAACTCTGGCTGTAGAGTTCATTGATCACCCAGGCCAAGGCCGAGGTAATCAGGGCAATGATCGCAATGGATGTGATCATTACCCGATGGCGCAAACGCGGGAGAATAGCCAGATTCATTGCGCGGTAAGCTCAAAGATGTATCCCTGACCGCGAATGGTCGAAATGGGGTTATCCTGTCCGGTCTGGCTGATTTTTTTGCGCAGACGGCTGATCATGACCTCGATGGTATTAGGATCGCCTTCCTGATCTTCATACAACACGTCCAGCAGTCGCTGCTTGGAGACCACCTGGCGGCTGTGGCGCATCAGGTATTCCAGCAGTTCGTACTCAAAAGCGGTGAGGTCGAGCAGGTTTTCACTGACAAAAACCTGTTTCGCCAGCAGGTCGACACGGATTTCTCCGGCGATCATCTCGGGCTTTATAAACCCTGCACTACGGCGAACCAACGCACTCAGCCGGGCCACCAGCTCTTCTCTCTGGAAAGGTTTCACCAGATAATCATCGGCACCAGCTTCCAGTCCCGTGACTTTATCCTGCCAGTTAGAACGTGCTGTCAGAATCAGGATTGGCAGTCGTAAGCCTTTATCACGGATTTCACGAATCAGAGTGATACCGTCACGGTCGGGCAGACCTATATCGACGATAGCGACATCATTGGGGTAGTTATCAGCATAGAACAGGCCTTCTTCGGCCGTATTGGCACACTGAACTTGATTGCCCAGCTCACTGAGCTGAGTTTTCAGATGGTGGCACAGGATCGGATCGTCTTCGACTATCAGGATGCGCATCATAATAAAGTTACCTGAAACTGTGGAATAGAGTTGCGAATACCAGAAAGCACGCTTTATAGCAAAGGGGGCTGGCGGGTACAATTTTCACCGGTTAATTGTGAGAGATTATACCACCTATCATCTGAATAACGGCTGACTCTGCCAAATGCCAGTGTCAGCCGTGTGGGGAGGTGCTAGCTGAGAATAATAATCAGCGTACCTGCTATTGTGAGCAGAACGTTAGCTATGGCGTAGGTGCCTGCATAACCCAGAGCAGGAATAGTACTGCGGGCATGCTCATTGATCATGTCCATCGCCGGGGCGCAGGTACGGGCGCCGATAATGGCACCAAACAGCAGTGCACGGTTCATATCCAGTACATACGCGCCGAAAAGGTAGGCAAGCATCACGGGAATCACGCTCACCATCATGCTGACTAAAAATACGCTCGGACCAATTTGCGTAATCGATTCAAACAGGTTAGAGCCGGCACTCAGGCCAATACCAACCATAAACACCATCAAACCGAGATCTTTGGCCATATTGAGTGCGCCCTGCGGAACATAGCCGAACGTCGGGTGATTGGCACGCAGGAAACCCAGGGAGATCCCGGCGAGCAACAGACCCGCGGCATTACCCAGACCAAAGGTAATCTGGCCGAAGGTCATGGTAATGGAACCGAAAAGCAGCCCCATAATAAAGAAGCAGCAAAAGGCCAGAAGATCAGCAATCTGACTGTGGATAGAGATAAAGCCAATGCGCTCGGCCAGCCCCAGTACCCGGCTTTTCTCACCGCTGACCTGGAGTATGTCACCTTTATTGAGCAGGGTACTGTGGTCCATCGGCATTTCAATCTGAGCACGTACCACACGGTTGAGGAAGCAGCCATATTCGGCCAGATTCAGCTCTGATAAGCGCTTACCGGCAATATTGTCGTTCTTGACCACGATCTCTTCTTCAACAATGCGCAGATCGAGCAAATCACGGTCAAACACTTCTTTTCCGTTGCGGAAGCTGGGATCCAGTCGTGCGTGGCTGTCGGGGTAACCCACTAAGGCAATCTCGTCGCCTTCCTGCAGGATGGCATCACCATCCGGGTTGGCAAGAATACCATGGCGCCGGATACGCTCAATGTAGCAGCCCGTCTGGCGATAGATGCCCAGTTCACGCAGGTTACGGCCATCGATCCAGTCAATCAGTTCAGGTCCGACACGGTACGCACGTATGATAGGTAAGTAGACTTTGCGTTGTGAGGCGCCACCTATTCCACGCTCTTTCGCAATCTGTTGCGAGGATTCAGCCAGATCTTGCTTTTGCAGCTTGGGCATCAGCTTGGCCAGCAGTATCAGGCTGATCAGGCCAATCAGGTAAGACATGGCGTATCCGACACTCAGGCTGTCAATCAGGTCCTGAACAATCATGGGATCAGACAGATTCGATAAGCCGCCACTTAATGCATCTTTGGCACCGACCAGAACCGGCGTAGCAGTAAGAGAGCCCGCCATGAGGCCGGTCGCCAGACCCAGATCCAGATTCAGGTAATGTGACATAGTCAGTGTGATCGTGATGGCTGATAAGAGCACCACTAAAGCCAGCAGTAAATAATGTTTACCGTCCCGGAAAAAAATACCGAAGAAGTTTGGCCCGGCCTGAATACCCACACAGAAGATGAATAGCATGAAGCCAATATTGAGGGCTTCAGCATCAAAGGTAAAACCGGCGTTACCGAAGAGGAGCGCAGTCAGGAGTACGCCAATGGAATTACCAATCTGCAACTTGGCGATACGAAGTTTTCCGACAGTAAGACCCACAGCGAGAACTACAAAGAGGAGCAGAATATCATTCTGGCGAAGCAGGTCAGCAATGTCGATGTTCACAACAAATTTTTCCGAAGTCAGCGCAATATACTAAAGATATGGTTCGGAATTTTATCTTAAACTACTGCTATACGATACCGATATTCGAGGTGCGCGACACAAAAAAAGGCTGATTAAACAGCCTTTTTGTCAACGAGTCACATTTGCGCAATTGAACTGTGATTATTGAAACAGTCCAAGGTTGTCTTTTGCGTACGCTTCGAATTCTGTGCAGCCACCGATATGCTGTTGATCAACGAAGATTTGTGGCACCGTTTCAACGGGCTTACCCACGGTTTTTTCCAGGTCAGCCTTGGAAATGCCTTCTGCGTGAATATCTACGTAACGATAGTTGAAATCATCACGTTCTTCTTTCAGCTTGTCAGCCAAGTCTTTTGCACGAACACAGAAAGGGCAGCCAGGGCGACCAAAAATTACTACGAACATAGAGCTTCTCCTTTGTCTTGTGGGGCTACTATAACGTGAGTCTGTCGGCGGTGAAAGTCGGAATTATCAGTAGCATCAATAGAAAATTTCGATGGTTAGCGTTATTTACATCAGCGGTAAACCTGTTATGTCTGAGGTAGCGGCAATGAAAAAAGCCAGGCTGGACAGGCCTGGCTTTGGGCGGCAGTGGAGCAAGAAGTTAGAAGTCGTAGCGAATAGCCATCGCCAGAACGTCTTCGTTACCGTCGATTTGATCGGCTTTGTACTCTGCGTAGGTACGCAGGTTTTTGTTGAACTTGTAGTAGGCGCCAAGCACAAAATAGTCCTCAACATCTGACGTGGTGCCTGTATCGGCTTCCAGATAGTTGTAGACAGCCTGAGCAGAGAAGCCATTACCAAAGTTGTAGCCCACTACGGCTTCGTAGCCGTCGTAGTCAGTACCGGTTTCTGCGCCTGACTTGTCTTTCCAGTTTTCACCCATGCTGTACAGTAGTGCGGCATAGATGTTGTTGGCGTCGTACGCAACAGACAGTGCAGTCACTTCTGCATCATCAGTGCCATCCAGGCCTTCACCTGAGTTATAACCGGCACCAAATTTCACGCCCACAGGCAGTGCGTAAGAGGCAGCAACACCGTAAGAGGTTGATGTGTCGCCATTTACTTGCTGAACGGCGTTGTTGTCCAGCTGGTAGCTTGCTTCAACAGTCAGGCCGCTGAATTCGCCAGCATATTTCAGCACTGAGCTGGTCTTACCTGTACCGAAACGGTCGGTACCTGTACCACTTGCATCTGCACCGAATTCTTCCAGGGTATCGGTGTAATCAGAAATCAGGGTAAACGACCCTTCCTGACGACCGTAGGTGGCTTCACCGAAGTTACCGCCCAGACCGGCATAAGCTTTACGTGTTTCAAGACCTTCGTCTTTAGAAGAGGCGTTCACTTCAGTTTCGTACAGGCCGACACCGTAAAGGTTGCTGTTAATTTCAGACTTCGCTTTGGCACCAAAGCGGAAGTAGCTTTGATCGCCTTTTTCGCTGTTGTCATCCGAGCTGTAGTACATACCTACTGCACGACCATACAAATCAACGGTTGCCCCATCCTTGTCATAAACGTTTGCAGCAGCAGCTGAGCCAGAAACAAAAGCAGTAATCAATGCCGATGCTAAAACAGTTTTTTTCATTTCTTTTTCCCCTAGGTAGGTATCAAGTGCTTCATTGCTGTTTTGATGGGCTGCAGGATAGAAGGTGAATATGACAAAAAAATGTTGTTCAAAAGTCACTTTGATGAAAGCGAAACATTATTTATCAATGAATTACTCCACTTGCATGCTTACCGGCCAGTCAGAGTGTGCAATCTAGATCATCTGGTTGTTTATGATAGAGTGCATAAATTGCCCCAGATAATCTTTGTTATTGGCAAGCAAATGATGGTGTTTTCAAGCTGAACCGTAGGATGAAGAGAATAATGAATCAGACAATTGATACGATACTGGCACACCGTTCTATACGACGTTTTACCTCTGAACCTATTCAGGCGGATGTACTTTCGACCCTGCTTGACTGCGCAATTGCAGCCTCGTCTTCCAGTTTCATCCAATGCGTGAGCGTGATACGGGTGGTTGATACAGACAAACGCACTCAGATGGCCCATCTGGCCGGTGATCAGCCCTATGTTGCTTCAGCGGCAGAATTTTTAGTGTTCTGTGTGGATTTCCACCGCCATTTGCAAATTCATCCTGAAGCACAGCTTGGTTTTACTGAGCAGACGCTGATTGGTGCCGTCGATGCTGCGCTCATGGCACAAAATTGTTTGTTAGCGGCTGAATCTTTGGGTTTGGGTGGGGTCTATATTGGCGGGATCAGAAATAATCCGGCAGAGGTGGCTGCATTGCTTGATATGCCTAAGCATGTCATGCCCGTTTTTGGACTGTGCCTGGGCTATCCGGATCAAAATCCTGAATCTAAGCCGCGTCTGCCGCAGTCGTTGGTCATTCACCAAAACAGCTATCAGCAGGAGCTGGATCGCCATCAGCTGGCAGAATATGACGAAAAAGTGCGCCAGTATTACCAGTCGCGAACTGGCGGCAATAAAGATATGAGCTGGTCAGAACAGATTACCGCGACTTTAACCAAAGAAGCCCGGCCCTTTATGAAGGATTTCCTTACCAGTAAAGGCTTTAGTACCAGGTAGGCATCAGTTAAACTATTTGAGTATTCACTCATTTTTGCCTTACCGATTTGTATAAAGGGCCACCTTCTGCTTGTAATTTAATAAGAAAGTGGCCTAAACGAGTACTTATCATGCTGATGCTGGGGGAGTGTCATTTCATACTGGTAGGACTTCTGCCGCTTTACAGACATAGCTTTCCATAATTGTGAGTGGATTGGCTGTAAAATCAAATTATTACGGAATTTTTTATGAAAAGAACGGGCCTTTCAGCCCTGATGGTGTTTTTTGCCGTGTTACTGGGTGCTTGCTCAAGCACGCCTGAAATGAGTGAGTCGGATACTGCTATCTCTGAACAGGGAGAATTTCAGCGGGTATTGTCTGCTTACCGGCACTGGCAGCAGTCAATGCAACATACCAGCGAACTGGCCATTTATTCACCGGATGCTTATCAGCTCATGATAACCAGCTGGGAAAATGCAGAAAAAATTTATCAAGAGATCACCGCAACGCCGTCGACGGCGTATAAAAGTTACTCTTTATTTTCTTCTACCACGTATTTACAGCAGATACAGTTAGAGCTGAATCAGGTTGAAGTCTCTTTGAATCAATTGAAGCAGTTACAGAAAGTCGCCGATGATGTGCTGTCGCCAGCAATAACCCAGATGCAGTATCTGGACTCTCTGGACGCCAAACAATACTACCGGAGTGAGTACACGCGCTTACATCGCCTGTATGCCAGTTTGTTTACCCTGGTAGAAGATGATGAGCTGAGTGATGCGAGAGAGGAGCAGGACGAGTTCCTTTCGCGCAGCCATAGTCTGGAAGTTAAAACGATCAAAAAAATCTATATTGCGCCGCTGGAAGCCATGATGATTGAACTGCGTCGTCAGGATGTGAATGACTATGCGCCAAACAGCTATGCACAGATTGAGCAGCGTATCGAAGCCGGTAAGGCATTAATTGAGCGTACCCCCCGCGATTTTGATGCCATACAGCAGGCGGCGAGTGCGGTACAGTTTGAGCTTGCCCATGCTCAGCATATTTCGCTGGAAGTACAGCGCTTACGCGATTTAAGTAAAGATGATTACGAGTCTTATATTCTGGATTTCGAAAATAAGCTGCTGAGAATCTCCAAAGCTTTGAAAGAGGAAGATTTGCGTGATCAACCCATTCAGGAACAGGCCAGATTAATCATTGATGGTGCTATCAATGTCAGGGAGGCCACAGCCAGCAAGCCGCCGGCAGATGAGGTGCTGAAGGATAAAGATAAGTACATCCGCGACCTTAATGCATTGGTAATGAGTCAGCAGCGTCAGATAAGCCTGCTGCAGTCTAAACTGTCTGCTAGCAAGGAGACGCAGCCTTCAGTGTCTTTACCGGCGCTGAGCGAAGCACCCGACTCCAATGCCACCTTAACTGAGCCGCCGAGCGATACTGGCGAAACCGGATCTGCCGTCATGCAGTAGCGCCTTCGTCATACGGTTACATCTGAGTAAAAAACCGCTGCAGCGACAGCGGTTTTTTTGTACACAATTTCTTCGGTGATTGTTTGATATCACCATGACTCTCTTTGCTAGGCTATCTGATTCTGACTATAAAAACAGGAGTTTATGCTGCGTTATTCATACGCTATTTACAATAGAACCGCTGTTAAAATGGTCAGTGACTACAGGCTGTTGATAGCTTTTGATGTATTATGTTACATCTTTCATGGGTTTTGACATATTTTTCGTATTTACTTTTTTCTGGTTAATCATGCTTTTTTGTCTGATGGTTGGTTTTTGTACGGCTGAGACATTGTTTTCCCTCAGGACATAGATTAGAATTCGCGCCGCGCCAGATTGCGCAATTATTTTAATTAATATCACTTTTATTTAAGTTTTCCTGTAGGGGAATAAAATGTCTACGAATTTTGCAAATCCAGCACCTTTGGGATTGATGGGCTTTGGTATGACCACCATTTTGCTGAACATCCACAATGCAGGCTTTTTTCCACTGAACGCTATGATTCTGGCTATGGGGATTTTTTATGGCGGTCTGGCTCAGATCCTTGTCGGCATGATGTGTTTTAAGCGTGGTGATACATTCGGTACTACCTCTTTCACCTCTTACGGTCTGTTCTGGCTGACACTGGTTGGTCTGATTGTGATGCCGTACATGGGGCTGCCTGCTGCACCTGCAGAGTTCATGGCATGGTATCTGCTGCTGTGGGGCGTCTTTACTGCCTTTATGTTTGTTGGTTCACTCAATTACCCGCGCGCCAAACAATTCGTATTTGCTTCTTTGACTGTGTTGTTCTTCCTGTTGGCTGCACGTGATTTCACTGGCAGCACCCTGATTGGTACCATTGCGGGTTTTGAAGGCATCATCTGTGGCGCGAGTGCGATTTATTTTGCGATGGCCCAGGTACTGAACAATGAGTTCGGCCGTACTGTTCTGCCAATTGGTGAGCGTAAAGTGGCTGCTGTGGAGCCTCTGAAAGCAGCGGCATAACTTTGTTCAATTCTATATTTACTGCTTACCCCGTGCCGTGAGGTACGGGGTTTTTTTTATGCCGGTTGCTGACTGGTGTTGCATCGCAGCGATGAAGAAAGCCGGACGCCGTTAGCCCGGCTGCGGTGAGACCTTAGTCTGGCTGCAGGCGAAATAATGGCAGGTTTAATGTGTTGTAAGCCAAAGAACGCAGGCTAGTGGGCAGGTTGAGAGAGGGAATGCAGAGGACCGAGAAAACAGGGAATAAAAAAGGAGGCTTAAGCCTCCTTTAATGTATCAATCTGATTGTCCTTTAGGATCAGCAGATCACTTTAATCGCCAATCCGCCTTGGGAGGTTTCGCGATACTTGGCATTCATGTCTTTACCGGTTTCCAGCATGGTCTCGATCACTTTATCCAGCGAGACCCGAGGTTCGGAAGCACGACGCAAAGCCATACGTGAAGCATTGATGGATTTAACTGCTGCGATACCGTTTCGTTCGATACAAGGTACCTGCACCTGGCCGGCCACCGGGTCGCATGTCAGACCCAGGTTATGTTCCATGGCGATTTCCGCGGCCATACAGACCTGCTCAGGGCTTGCGCCCATCAGCTCAGCCAGACCAGCAGCGGCCATTGAACAAGCGACACCCACTTCACCCTGACAGCCTACTTCAGCACCAGAGATAGAAGCATTACGCTTATACAGACCGCCGATTGCGCCAGAAGCGGCAAAGTAACGGATATATTCTTTTTCGCTGACTGGCTGAATGAATTTATCATAGTAAGCCAGTACTGCCGGGATAATACCGCAAGCACCGTTAGTTGGCGCGGTGACCACCCGGCCGCCTGCTGCGTTTTCTTCATTCACTGCAAAAGCGTACATGTTCACCCAGTCAACCACTGTCATCGGGTCGGTGTTGGTACGCTCAGAGGTGATGAGCTGCTGGCGAAGTGCGGCAGCACGGCGAGGCACACGCAGTGGGCCAGGCAAAATGCCTTCTTCGTTCATGCCACGGTCCATACAGTCCTGCATGGTTTTCCAGATTTTGGCGAAGTAATCTTTAATTTCGTCTTCAGTGTTCATGGCACGTTGGTTTGCCATGACGATAGAGCTCATTGAGCGACCGCTTTCTTTGCAGTGCTGAACCAGTTCTTGTGCCGAGGTAAACGGGTACGGGACTTTGATTTCAGACTCTTCTTCCTTACCGAAGTTTTCTTCATCAACAATGAAGCCGCCACCGATAGAGTAATAGGTCTTGCTGTAAATTTTGTCTTCACCAGCCCATGCATGAATACTCATGCCATTCTCGTGCAGGGAAAGGTTGGTGTTATGGAAATTCATCCCGCCATCACGTGGGAAATCAACGGTATGAATATTACCTGCAATTGGAAGACGCTCGGTTTCACCAACGCTGGCGATAAACCCAGGGATGCTGTCGATATCAACAGTTTCAGGGCTGTTGCCAGCCAGGCCCATGATAATGGCAATGTCTGTGTGGTGGCCTTTACCTGTCAGAGACAGAGAGCCATACACATCAACGGTGACTTTTGTCACATCATTGATTTTGCCCATTTCACGCAGGTTATCGACAAACTCTTTACCTGCTTTCATCGGACCTACAGTGTGTGAACTGGAAGGACCCACACCAATTTTGAAGATATCAAAAATACTGATCATGCGTAGTACCTCAGTCGGGGAAGCGATCTTGCCTCGGCCGTGACTGTTATCTTTTTATGAACTCCCGCCCCTTCCTTGGCGAGTATAGTCAAAACAAAAGAGCAGGTGCTGAAAGCTCCCCTGCTCTTAAGTATCGGTTCTTTTACGTATTTTGTCAGTAATGCAATACGGGCGAGATGTTAGAAAAATAGCCCGTACATAATGGCTGAAATCGCGATCAGACCCATGAGTGTGACAAATACGTTGCTTACCGCGCCCTTGTACTTCTGCATTGCCGGTACTTTATGTACGGCATACATAGGCATCAGGAACAAGATTGTCGCAATAATCGGGCCGCCTAATGTTTCAATCATCCCAAGAATACTAGGATTAACTGTCGCGACCAACCAGATAGTAGCAATCATGAAGACAACGGTAAATTTGTCAATATTCTTTTCGTTAACTTGCTTACCAGCCGACTTTAATTGTTTAGAAACTAGACCATTCAGACCTTCTCGCGCACCCAGATAATGACCGAAGAAAGATGAAACGATAGCTACAAATGCTACAACCGGGCCCAGATATGAAATAAATGGACTGTCATGCTTGTTGGCCAGGTAAGACAGAATAGCCAGGTTTTCCGCTTTCGCTTGCGCCAGATCCTGAGGGCTCAGGCTCAGTACGCACGAGAACACGAAGAACATCACAAAGCCCAGCAGCATAACGGCAGATCGCGCCAGAATACGGGACGCTTTCTCTTCTGCCAGCTCGCCATGTTCGCGCGCTTGCGCCTGCGAGAAAGCCGAGATAATAGGACTGTGGTTAAACGAAAATACCAGTACAGGAATGGTAATCCACAAGGTGACCGCAAAATCACCCAGTGAAGGCATGGTGCTCAGGCTGACGGAAGACAGATTCCACTCAGGGATCAGATATACCGACATAAACAGCAAAATACCTACCAGAGGATAAACCAGAAACTGAGTGACTTTCAGCATCAGTTTTTCACCGGCAATCATGACGGACATCATGCCCAGAATCAAAATGATGGACAGTAAAGCCCGTGGCATGGATGCCATACCAAGCTGGTTGACCATGAAGGAATCGACAGTATTGGTGATACCGACACCATAAATCAGCACAATCGGGTAAATAGCAAAGAAGTAGAGCAGGGTGATTAATTTACCGGCACGGGCGCCAAAATGTTCTTCCACCACTTCAGTAATGTCACTGCCGGGTTTCGCGGAAGACAGGACAAAACGCGCCAGACCGCGGTGAGCGAAGTAAGTCATCGGGCCAATCAGCAGTGTCATCGCCAGCAGTGGCCAGAAGCCACTCATACCCGCATTGATTGGCAGAAACAGGATACCGGCACCAACTGCCGTACCAAAAAGGGAAAGCACCCAGGTCGTATCTTGTGCAGTCCAGCGGCTTTTGGCAGCAGCGGATGCAGCAGATACAGATGCAGTTTTCGTTTGCATAAGTTAGTCCAACATTTAATAGGGAACAGGAATCTGGGTATTTTCGCTTATTTAGGGCATGAAAAAATGATCTGTGAAAAAACTCGCTCACTATTTAACATTTGTTGCAAGGAAATGAGAGTTTGATCACCAAAGGAATGGCCATTTGTGTCTCAGGTGGTGAAAGGTTCAGCGATTGTCTACCCAGATTTGATGTGACAGGGCTTTGACTATCTGAGCCGTTGCGCCCCAAATGGAATATTCCTGGTAAGGGATGGCATAAATGGTGTGCTCTTTACCTTTGAAGGTAAAACGCTGGGTGCGCATATTGCGGGGATTGAGCAAGAAGGTAACAGGGACTTCAAATATGCTGTCGACTTCATTGGGATCGAGCACGGGCCGGTAGCTGGCTGCAACAGTCGCTAAAAACGGTGTCACCATATAACCGCTGAGAGTCGGAAGGGCGGGCAATGTGCCCAAAATGTCTTTTTTATCACACAGAATGCCGATCTCTTCCTGTGTTTCCCGGATGGCGGTATTAATAAGTTCGACGTCTTCGCTTTCAAAGCGCCCGCCCGGGAATGCGACCTGACCCGGATGGTGTTTCAGGTGGTTTGCCCGCCTAGTCAGTATCACATGGTAACCGTCAGGCCTTGCCACCAGAGGGATCATCACTGCCGCGGGTTTAAAGCGGCTGCTGTTGGGCAGCAACTGCTTGATACGTCTCTGATGGCTGCGATCATACTGGCCCGGCTGCGCAAGCAGGAAGCGGCTGAGCATGTGATGCTGGACTATCATGTGGTATTCCCGATGGCGCCCCCTCCCGGCAATTTGTTGAGGGTATGTTATAAGATTGGCAGAATTTTGCTCAGCTTGTCCAGCGTTTCCTGGTATTCGCTCTGAGCTTCGCTATCGGCCACTACACCGCCGCCAGCCCAGGCATAAATCTGCTTGTCGACCGCGATCAGGGTTCGGATAGTGATGCTGGTATCCATCTGACCGCAGCGACTGATGTAACCTATACTGCCGCAGTACACGCTGCGTCTGTGCGGCTCCAGTTCTTCGATAATTTCCATGGCGCGGACTTTCGGCGCTCCCGTGATAGAACCGCCAGGAAAACAAGCTCTAAGCAGATCCGTTGCACAATAGTGAGCAGGATCCATGTCGGCCGTGACTGTGCTGACTAAGTGATGCACGGCCGGGAAGCTTTCAATGGCAAACAGGCTGGGGACACGCACCGTGCCCGGTGATGCTACGCGGCCGATGTCATTGCGCAGCAAATCGACTATCATCAAATTCTCCGCCCTGTCTTTGCTGGCGTGTTTCAGATCTTCTGCACTGGCCTGATCGGTGACAGGATCGGCAGAACGGGGGCGGGTGCCTTTAATCGGCTTGGTTTCAATCTTGTTGTCTTTGAGTTTCAGAAAACGTTCCGGCGACACAGACAGCACCGCGGCCTGATCAAGACGGATAAAGGCTGAAAAGGGCGCGCCATTATGGCTCTCCAGCTTCTGGTAAGCCTGCCATTCATCGCCCTGATAACCGGCGGTGAAACGCTGTGCGAGGTTAATCTGATAGCAGTCGCCCGCATTCAGGTAATCCTGAACCTGATTAAATTTCCCGATATAGCTGTCGAGCGTCATATTGGCCTGCCAGTCTGTGGTTAGCCGGAAGGTATTTGTCGGGTCAGATTGCGTTGACTGCTGCGCTTTCAGCCAGTGCAACCGCGTTGAGGTATCTGGCGACACCAGCGAAAGTTGCCGGGTATGGTGGTCAGCAATTAACGCCCAGTCATATAAGCCCACCGCCATATCCGGCGCTTTGATATCCTGAATGGCCAAGGCCGGTATCTTTTCGACCCGCCGGCCAAGATCGTAAGCAAAATACCCCACAGCACCGCCGGTAAAAGGCAGATCGTCAATGGCCGGACAGACAGGTAATAATTCCGACTGCAGCGCGTGCAGTAATGAAAACGGGTCTTGTTCTGAGCTGTGTTGCTGGCCGCTTGCATGGGTGATCACACTGACACCGTCGCGGGTTTCTATGGTCGCCAGTGGGCCGGCAACCAGAATGTCATAACGATTATCAGGGTGGCCTTGTGCCGCTGAACGCAGCAGCATAGCCCAAGGGGAGGCAGAAAGAGGTTCGAACCAGTCCAGAACAGCATCCTGGCTATAGTCCAGATGCATGACCTGGAGTTGAGAGACAGCAGAATATTTCATTTTCTTTTTTGTGACAGGTGTTCGATTGGCGCATAGCGCGAGATTGCGGGCAAGAGTATCATAGAAACAAATAAGACGTCTGCATCGCGACTTTTCCGGTGCATTGATGATTCAGCTCAAGATTTCGGTCTGCCTCTGACACCCTACCATGCATAAGGTCCGGGTCAGGCCCGTCAATTTGCAGGCGCGTATACGACAATAAGCAACGAGGGCAACTATGACCGTCATCCGTAAAGAAGATGTGATCAGCAGTGTGGCAGACGCGCTGCAATACATTTCCTACTATCATCCGCTGGATTTTGTGCAGGCTCTTGAAAAGGCTTACCACAAAGAGCAGAGCCAGGCCGCGAAAGATGCCATGGCACAGATTCTGATTAACTCTCGTATGTCCGCCGAAGGCCATCGCCCGATTTGCCAGGACACAGGTATTGTGACCTGTTTCGTGAAAATTGGTATGAACGTACAGTGGGAGAGCGATCTGACCGTTCAGGAAATGATCGATGAAGGTGTGCGTCAGGCATATAACAACCCGATCAACCCTTTGCGGGCATCGGTTGTTGCGGATCCTGCCGGAGCGCGAATCAACACCAAAGATAATGCCCCTGCGGTTGTTCATATTGACATGGTACCGGGCAACGAAGTGGAAATTCAGCTGGCAGCCAAAGGTGGCGGCTCAGAGAACAAAACCAAAATGGTGATGCTCAACCCGTCGGATGATATTGCCGAGTGGGTTGAAAAGACGGTTCCTCTGATGGGCGCAGGCTGGTGTCCGCCGGGTATGCTGGGAATCGGTATCGGCGGCACGGCTGAAAAAGCCGCGGTACTGGCGAAAGAGTCGCTGATGGAAGCAGTTGATATTCATGAGCTGATAGAACGCGGTCCGCAAAATGCGGAAGAGAAACTGCGTCTGGATATTTATGATCGTGTCAACAAGCTGGGTATCGGTGCTCAGGGCCTTGGCGGCATGACCACCGTGCTGGATATCAAAATCAAGACCGCACCAACGCATGCGGCCTCTAAACCGGTTTGCATGATCCCGAACTGTGCGGCAACCCGCCATGTGCACTTCACTCTGGACGGCAGCGGTCCGGCAGAGCTGACTCCCCCTAAACTGGAAGACTGGCCGGAAGTGACCTGGGAAGTGGGCCAGAATGTGCGTCGTGTCAATGTTGACAACATCACCAAAGCGGAAATTCAGCAATGGAAATCCGGCGAAACTGTCCTGTTGTCCGGTAAAATCCTGACAGGTCGTGATGCTGCCCATAAGCGTATTCAGGAAATGCTGAACAGCGGACAGGGCCTGCCTGATGGTGTGGATTTCAATAACCGCTTCATTTATTACGTAGGTCCTGTGGATGCAGTGGGCGACGAAGCTGTGGGGCCGGCCGGCCCGACAACGTCCACCCGTATGGATAAGTTCACCGACATGATGCTGGCTGAAACCGGCCTGATTGGCATGATAGGTAAAGCAGAGCGCGGTCCTGTGGCTATTGAGTCAATTAAAAATCATAAAGCAGTGTATTTAATGGCAGTGGGTGGCGCGGCGTACCTGGTGGCGAAAGCGATCAAGCAATCGCGCGTTGTGGCCTTTGAAGACCTGGGCATGGAAGCTATCTATGAATTTGAAGTGCAGGATATGCCTGTCACGGTCGCCGTCGATTCAGACGGTGTGAATGCGCACCAGACCGGCCCTGATATCTGGAAAGTCAAAATTGCTGAAATGGATGCGTAACACGCTTGCAGTGTTATCTGCTGAATTACTTTGCAATAAAAAGGAGCCGTTTGGCTCCTTTTTTTGCACTGGTTTAACCTTTGATTAAGGAAGTAAGCAATAAAATGACGTTCTTTTTTGCTATGTTAACGCGTAGCTAAATACAAAATGTTGAATAAATCAGACCTATTGAATTGGAGAGGCATTGAATGAGGTTCACTCTGCTGGTCCTGGCTCTGTCGGTGAGCATGCTCACCGGTTGCCGTGAGGAAACAAAATCTGTGCCCGAACCTGTATCCCGACCGGTTAAATTGTTAACTGTTGATGTCGGTGACAGTCAGAGTTACCGGACATTTCCTGCCCAGGTGGAAGCCGGCGATAAAGCGGTGCTGGCATTCCGGGTATCGGGAGTTTTGGAAAGTGTGGATGTACGCGATGGCGAAGAGGTGAAAAAAGGCCAGCGTCTGGCGAAGCTGAAAACCGATGAGCTGACCTTGCTGGTTGAACAGGCCAAAGCCAATTACAACCTTGCTCAGGTTCAGTACAAACGGAATGCAGAATTGCTGAAAACCAATGTGGTGTCCGAACTGGATTTTGACCAGTCAACGGCAGCCAGAAATCAGGCCAAAGCAGAATTGGACAAACAGGAAGCAAACCTGAAATACGCCACCCTGATTGCGCCATACGATGGGGTTGTCTCTATTTCAATGGCCAACAATTATGAGTATGTCTCAGCGAAGCAGCCTATGATGCATATTCAGAGCGAAGGGTTGCTTAATGTCAGTTTCCAGTTACCCCAGCAACTGCTTAACCGTATGCGATCCGGCGATGATCGCTCTGCTCAGGTGATCTTCGATACCATCCCGGATCAGGTGTTCCTGGCTAACCTGAAGGAAATTGACACCGAAGCCGACACTAAAACCTCCAGTTACCAGGTCACACTTACCATGGAAAAACCCGTTGATCAAAACCTGCTTCCCGGCATGGCAGCGCAAGTGAAAATTGCGTTACCGCAAACAGGTGCCGGTTCATTACCAGCGCGGGCGATTGTGAGGGAAAACGGCAGTACTTATGTATGGCAGGTGGCAGAAGGTGGCAAAGTCAGCAAAGTTGAAGTGGTGCTGGATGAACAATCCCGTGTAGTCAGTGGATTAGAAGACGGAGTGGTTATTGTGGCGTCTGGTGTGACTGAGCTGAAAGAAGGCCAGATTGTACGTGAATGGGTGAAGGAGCGGGGTCTCTGAGATGAAAAGAACCTTATTACGTTCAGCTTTTTGGGTATTGCCGTGGTTACTCTTTGGTTGTGGTCAGGAGTTGCAGTCTGAGTCAAAGGCTTCACAGTCTGTGAGTGTCCACCAGGTTGGACTGGAACAAAGTTCACCGATTTTATCTTTCCCGGCTGTCGCTGCTGCTGCAGATAAATCTGTGTTGTCTTTCCGTCTCTCCGGTGAAGTGATCAAGGTCAACGTGAAGCCAGGCGAGTTTGTGAAAAAAGGCCAGTTGCTGGCGCAACTTGATCCGACTGATTACCAACTGACAGTCAATGATGCGCAGGCGAAATTCAGTCTGGCGGACAGTCAGTATCGCCGCTCGGCAAAATTGGTTAAGCAGGGATATCTGGCCCAGTCGCAGTTCGATGAACTGGCTGCTCAAAGGCAAATTGCGCTGGCAAAGCTCAATCTTGCCAAGCTGCGTCTGACCTTTACGACATTACACGCCCCTTTCAGCGGGGTGATTTCTCGTGTGCCTGTTGAGCAGTTTGAAAATGTCCAGGTGGGCGAGGCTGTCATGAATATCCATAGCGCGACTGACGTGGATATCCTGATCCAGGCTCCGGACATGATTTATTCAAAAAACACCGCCAGACAAGTGCATCATAAGCAGCCAGGAATAAAAGTCACGCTGGATGACGGGACAGAATACACGGCGCATCTGAAAGAGTTTACGACAGAGCCGGATCCAGAGCTGGGCTCTTTCAAGGTGACACTCACTATGCCTATGCCGACAGAGCAGTTCATTCTTGATGGCACTTCGGTTGAGGTAAAAGTGGACGGACAAAAAATGCAGATTTATCGCTCGGATGAAGCGGTGATCCCGCTCAGTGCCGTGTTCAATGAAGATGGCGATGCTATCAACCCTGCCAATAAATTCGTGTGGATAGTCAATGATGGTAATACAGTGACAAAGCGCCAGATTGTGACAGATAAAGTCGTCCCGGATGGTGTGCGTATTGTGTCCGGATTACAGGAAGGCGACGTGATTGTGACTGAAGGCGTTAATCGCCTCCGTGATGGTCAGCATGTGACTGTTGTGGATCAGGAGGCAGCCAAATAATGAAACAGGATATAGCTACATACTTTATTAAAAATAAAGTCATCAGCTGGATGCTGACCCTGATCTTTCTGATCGGCGGGACAATGGCATTTCTGGAATTAGGCCGACTGGAAGACCCTGAATTCACGATCAAAGATGCCATGGTGGTGACTTCGTATCCTGGTGCGACAGCACAGCAGGTTGAGGAAGAGGTGACCTATCCGATAGAGAAAGCCATCGGCCAGCTCCCTTACGTGGATGAAGTGAACTCCATTTCAAGCCGGGATCTGTCTCAGATCACAGTGACCATGAAAAATAATTATGGTCCGGACGATCTGCCGCAGATCTGGGATGAACTGCGCCGTAAGGTTAATGACCTGAAACCCAGCCTGCCACCCGGTGTCGGCACCCCAAAAGTGGTGGATGACTTTGGTGATGTGTACGGTATTCTGCTGGCTGTGACCGGGGAGGGCTATACCTACCGTGAGTTAAACGATTATGTGGATTACCTTCGCCGGGAGCTGGAGCTGGTCGATGGTGTGGGTAAAGTACAGGTCACGGGCACGCAGCAGGAGCAGGTATTTATTGAAATCTCCATGCAGCGGCTCAGTAATCTGGGTATCTCACCGCAGACGATTTATGGCACCTTGCAGCAGCAGAATCTGGTGACCAGCGCCGGCGCCATTCGCGTCGGGGATGAATATATCCGTGTTCAGACCACAGGTGAATTCCAGAATGTGGATGCGCTGGGCGATCTGATCATCAAAGACTCCGGCTCTCAGGGGCTGATTTACCTCAGAGATGTCGCCACGATTGAACGCGGATTCAAGGAAGTCCCGGATAACCTGGTCAGCTATAACGGTAAGCAAGCTTTGAACCTGGGGATCTCTTTTGTTTCCGGTATCAATGTGGTCGAAGGCGGTAAGCGTGTAATGAGCCGCCTGGCTGAACTGAAAGTGCAGCAGCCGGTGGGCATAGATATCGGCGTGGTGTACAGCCAGCCGACAGAAGTGGATAAATCGGTCAGCGGTTTTGTGGTGAGCCTGGGCCAGGCCGTTGTGATTGTTATTGTTGTTCTGCTGTTCTTCATGGGATTGCGATCCGGTCTTCTTATCGGACTGATTCTGCTGTTAACCGTGCTTGCCACCTTTGTGTTTATGAAATGGATGGCTATCGACTTGCAGCGCATTTCACTGGGGGCGCTGGTCATTGCTCTGGGGATGCTGGTTGATAATGCCATTGTGGTGGTTGAAGGCATACTGATTGGTTTGCAGAAAGGGCGAACCCGACTGCAGGCGGCGTCTGACATAGTCACACAAACTAAGTGGCCGCTCCTGGGCGCGACCGTAATTGCTGTCATGGCGTTTGCGCCTATCGGTTTATCGCAGGATTCGACCGGTGAGTACACCCGTACTTTGTTTACCGTACTGCTTATTTCTCTGATGCTGAGCTGGTTCACGGCTATTTCTCTGACGCCTTTCTTCGCTGATCTGTTCTTTAAATCGCAAAAAGAGGCTGAAAGTGACGAAGAAAATGACGACCCGTACAAAGGCAAGTTTTTTGTCTTGTACCGACAGTTCCTTGAGCTTTGTATGCGGCGCGCCTGGCTGACTGTGATATCGCTGGTGGTCATGCTGGGGGTGAGCCTGTACGGCTTCACACTGATTAAGCAATCTTTCTTCCCCGCTTCAACGTCGCCTATGTTCATGGTGGATATCTGGTTGCCTGAAGGGACAGATATCCGGGCGACGAATGATGCGCTGAAACAACTGCAGCAGCAAATTGAGCAAGATGACAGTATTGATTATGTCAGCACCAGTGCGGGTAAAGGCTCGCAGCGCTTTATGCTGACCTATTCACCCGAAAAAAGTTATGCCGCATACGGTGAGCTGATTATTCGGGTGAAGCAGTTTGATGATGTGTTGCCGGCTATGTCTCAGGTTCAGGAGATCATTGGCAAAGGTTTCCCGAATGTCGAATACAAGCTCAAGCAAATCATGCTTGGCCCGTCTTCTGGCGCCAAAATTGAAGCCCGCCTGATCGGCCCCGATCCGACTGTGCTTCGCGGTCTGGCCAAAGAAGTCACTGATATCATGCGGGCTGATGCAGGCACAGCCAACATACGTCATGACTGGCGAGAGCGCACCAAAGTGCTGGAGCCGGTCTTCAATGAAAGTCAGGCCCGCCGTTACGGTATCACCAAAAAAGATGTCGATGATCTGCTGCAAATGGCGTTTTCCGGCCTGTCGGTAGGTATCTACCGCGAGGGTACTACCCTGATGCCGATTGTTGCCCGACTGCCGGAGCAGGAGCGTGTTGATATCAGTACCATTGAAGGTATGAAAATCTGGAGTCCGGCGGTACAGGGCTATGTGCCATTGCAGCAAGTGGTCTCGGTTGTGAATCTGCGCTGGGAAGATCCGCTCATCGCGCGTAAAGACAGAAAGCGGGTACTGACAGTCATGGCTGACCCCGATCCGCTTGGGGATGAAACTGCCGCGACGGTGCAAAAGCGAATTCAGCCAGCGATTGATTCACTGGACCTGCCACCGGGCTATGCGCTGGAGTGGGGCGGGGAGTACGAGTCATCCGGCGATGCGAAAGCGTCGTTGTTCAGCTCGATGCCAATGGGCTACCTGATGATGTTCCTGATCACTATCTTCCTGTTTAACAAGGTGAAAGAGGCGCTGATAGTGTGGGCGACTGTGCCGTTGGCGGTGATTGGGGTGGCTTCCGGCCTGTTGTTGCTGAACACCCCGTTTGGCTTTATGGCGCTGCTGGGCTTTTTGAGCTTGTCAGGCATGCTGGTGAAAAACGGTATCGTGCTGTTGGATCAGATCGAAATCGAAATCAGCAGCGGCAAAGACAAATACCAGGCGGTGGTAGATGCCGCCGTCAGCCGGGTTCGTCCAGTCTGTATGGCAGCGATCACCACTATTCTGGGTATGATTCCGCTCTTGCCGGATGTGTTCTTTAAGCCGATGGCAGTAACCATCATGTTCGGCCTGGGCTTTGCGACCATACTGACTCTGATTGTGGTGCCTGTGCTGTATCGCTTATTCCACAGCGTCCCGTTGCCGGGCCGTGAGGGCTAAACCAGAGAATCAGCCTGGTTAGTACTTTCATGCTGATTCTCTCAACACCACCACCTGCCGTCCTCTCCGCATTCGCGGGGCGGACGGTGGTAAAGAGGGTGTTATGACACCGACTCACGGGTGGTGCTGCTCTGTGCCAGCATACGCTTGGTAATAACCGGATAAACAATCAGAGAAAACAGAATCATGCTGATTGCCATCGTCAGAAACAAAGGCTTGTAGCTGAAGTCTGCCGGCAGCATCAGGATCAGGGCAATGGATACCGCACCGCGTGCACCTGAGAAATTCAGCAACCAGAAATCAAGCCGCGACAGTTTTTTCGAATCTATACGCAGGACAGGCAGCATCAGCCAAAGCGAAATAAACCGCGCCGAAAAAAGCAGCACTATGGATAACAGTATGATAACGGCGGACAGGGTATCGGGAGATAGCAGGGTAAACACGCTGGAACCGAGCAGGAAGAAAAGCATCGCGTTGGCAACATAATCCAGATACTCCCAGATCTCCTGATGCGCAAGATGATTGGCATCATCCTGATAAGGCTTGTAACCGTAAGCCAGTGCCGCGGCAAACACGGCCAGAATTCCGGAAAAATGCATTTCTTCTGCCAGCACAAAACTGCCATATGCCAATGCCAGCGTGATATTGGTTGTTAAGGTGTAATGCCGCTCATGCAGTAAAGTCAGCAGCCAGCGAGCGCCACGCCCGAGCACTGTACCGACAGCCAAAGCCCCCGCCACATGTGACACTAAACTCAGGCTGCTGCTTGTCAAATCAAATTCAGTACCGCTGAAAATCACTATCGAAAGAATACTGGCGACAGTGACCACAAAACCGTCGTTCAGTATGGACTCCCCTTCAATCAGCAGTTTCTGGTTTTCGGTCACGCTCTGGTTATCTTTGAATAAGGCGCTGATGGCCAGAGGGTCGGTGGCGGAAATGATGACCCCGAACAATAAAGCAGGCATGAAGGGCACCCCGAGCAGCCAGTGTATGGCGGCCGCAATCACAAACATGCTGATCAATATGCCTAAGGAGCCGGCCAGCGACGCAGGAATCAGCACCTGCCTGAAATGAAACAGGCAAATACACTGGGTGGATGAAAATACCAGCAGCGGCACGAAAAGATACAGCACAACATGCGGCTCCAGTACCAGATCTGGCAAATTGGAATCTGGCATTGCGGAAACCGCGCCGTAGATCAGTCCCAGCAGGAGGATCCAGGTAATGTCTGAAAACAGCCGCCAGCGGTGAGAAAAGAAAAAGATGGCGTTCAGGGCGACCCAGCCCAGTACGGCGAAAATGACAAGTGAAGGGATAGATTCATAACCAGTCACAGACACCTCTCCAAAAAAGTGATTGTTTTTTATACTTTAATCGTGCTGGAGAATGAAGCAAGCGGATTGTTTGAAGTGAGAACAGATTGGATGAGAATAAGGCTCCGATGCAGGAGCCTTATTTCGATGGCGTAGCAGGTTACTGAGCCACTTTCCAGCTGATTTGTTCACCGGCCCGGATAGGCACAACCTGATCGGCGCCGAATTCCATGGTGTCCGGCACCGCCCAGCTTTGTTTGGTCAGGGTGATAGTGTCGTGATTGCGAGGCAGGCCGTAGAAGTCAGGACCATTGTGGCTGGCAAAACCTTCCAGTTTGTCGAGTGCGCCTGCCAGCTCGAAAACTTCTGCGTACAGCTCAATGGCAGCATGTGCTGTATAAGAGCCGGCACAGCCACAGGCGGCTTCTTTTTGGCCTTTTGCATGCGGTGCTGAATCTGTGCCCAGGAAAAATTTGTTGCTGCCACTGGTTGCTGCTGCAATCAGTGCTTCCTGATGAGTATTGCGCTTTAAAATAGGCAGGCAGTAAAAGTGCGGACGGATACCGCCAGCCAGCATATGGTTACGGTTATAGAGCAAATGGTGGGCGGTAATTGTTGCCCCCACGTTTGGCCCGGCATTGTTGACAAAGTCGACCGCATCTTTGGTGGTAATGTGTTCAAGCACCACTTTCAGGTTTGGCATGGCAGCGACGATAGGTGCCAGTACAGTTTCAAGAAAGACTTTTTCGCGGTCAAAAATATCCACATCGTGCTTAGTCACTTCGCCATGAATCAGCAGCGGCATGCCCAGTTCCTGCATGGCTTCCATGGTGGGCAGCAGCTTGTTGATGTCGGTGACGCCTGAATCAGAGTTAGTGGTTGCTCCGGCAGGGTAGAGCTTTGCCGCGTACACATGACCGCTGGCCTTGGCTTTGCGAATCTCGTCAGGTGTTGTGTTATCGGTGAGGTATAGCACCATCAAAGGAGAGAATGTTTCACTTGGCTGAGCAGCCAGAATGCGATCACGGTAAGCAAGAGCGGCAGAGGTATCGGTAACGGGAGGAACAAGGTTAGGCATGATGATAGCCCGCCCCATATAACGGCTGATGTCCCGAACCGTATCCTTCAGTACATCGCCATCGCGCAAGTGTACGTGCCAGTCGTCCGGACGTGTGATAGTGATCGACGTCATAATAGCTCCCTCCAAAAAATTCGCCCGATTCTAAAAGTATGGCGTGACTAAGTAAAGCCGTATTCCCTAATTACCTGACCAAACCGCAATCGTTTACATCATTTGCCTTGTCTGTGATGGTGGTGCGGTTATGCATCGTCTGATCTCACGAAACATTGATCGAAAACAATCACAGAATCTGGCTGAGTGGTAGCGTATATATGACTATGGTTTCAATAAAATTAAGTGCATTCCATTGGCAGTTCTTACCTTACCTACAAAAGACAGAGTATAAAATGGCATCTATAACCAGAACACAAGATATTACGCCGCTAAAAGACAGCCCGTTTTGTGTATTAGTGAATGATATTGAGGTGAAAGCCGTACCCGGTGAAAGTGTCTTGAGCACACTATTAGCCAGTGAGTTCAGGCGTTTGATGAAAAACGATTTTGGCGCATCTTCAGGGGCTTTTTGCGGTATGGGCGTTTGCCATTGCTGCCTGGTCGAAATTAATGGGCGTCATAAGCAGCGTGCCTGCCAGACACTTGTCCAGCCCAACATGACAATCCGCACCTGTCGCAATCGGGTTATCGAAGGGGACAGCAAACATGTATGAGAATATCGTGATTGTCGGTGCCGGCCCTTCTGGTATGTCGATAGCAACTACTTTGTCGGCATTTGGTATACGGTCAACAGTCATTGACGAGTCGCCAAAAGCCGGCGGTGTTATCTATCGCGGACCCTGGCGGGCAACACAAGCCATGCCGCATCTGGATGAAAGCCTGCAGAAGAACATAACGTTACAGCAGGCCCTAGTGACGGAGCACCAGCACAATATCGAATTCCTGACCGAAACGCGGGTACTTGGCCCGTTAGCCGGCAGCCAACTGCTGCTGTCCCACCATGGCAGGCTTTCTGCTCAGGATTTTGACTATTTGTTTCTGGCGACGGGCTGTCAGGAACGGAGTATTCCTTTTCCGGGTTGGCAGTTACCGGGTGTGATGCTGGCTGGTGGTATCCAGTTACAGCTCAAGAGCGGACTGGTCCGCCCTGGTCGGCAGGCAGTAATCACAGGGACAGGCCCGTTATTGGTACTGCTTGCCTGTCAGCTTCTCCGCTCAGGAGTCGAAGTGAAAGGTGTTTATGACGCCGCATCTTTTAGTGAGATGAGTAAGGAGGTGGTCGCGTTGCTTAATCGTCCGCAGATAGCACTGGAAGGTCTGTCGCTGCTTGCTTATCTCAGGTTGCATCAAGTACCGGTGAACTATGGCTGGGGGATAGTGAAAGCGGAAGGCAGTGTCAGTCTGGAGCGTGTGGCCGTTGCACCCTATAACAGCAACTGGGAAGCTGATCGGCAGAAAATGCAATGGATAGAGGCCGATTTACTGGGCGTGGGTTACGGCTTTGTGTCCCGGTCCCAGCTGGCTCAGTTAATGGATCTTGAGGTAAGAGTGGATGAATTCAGCGGACTGATTCCGGTAACAGATACATATCAGCGCAGTAGCCGCCCGAATATTTTTTGTGCCGGTGACTCTGCCCGTTTTGCCGGGGCGGATGTCGCCATTGTGGAAGGTCAGATTGCGGCTCTGGCATTGGTGGCAGAGTTGTACTCGGACAAAGTGGCCAATGTAGCGGAACGCCTCTCTGACCTGCAGAAGACGCTCAAGCGTTTGTACCGTTTTCGTGGCGCTTTTGACCGCGTTAATCAGCGTAAAAAAGGGCTGTTGAACCTGCCCGACGCCGAGACTGTAATTTGTCGCTGCGAGCAGGTAAAGCGTTCTGATATAGACAAAGCGATTGCCGAAGGCTGCCGGGATAGCATAAGCCTGAAAATGCGTACTCGTGTCACCATGGGAGACTGTCAGGGGAAAACCTGTAGTCATTATTGCTATGACAGGCTAGCAAATGAAGGCTTTCACCGTGAACAGGGCCAGTTTCGAGTCAGATTCCCATTAGATCCCATCCCTTTTGCTGCCATGGAGAACGAATAATGAAGCACTATGATGTGGTAATTTGCGGTGGCGGAGTTATCGGCAGTGCGGTGGCCTTCGCGTTGAGCCGTAACCGGGATCTGAATATTGCGCTGGTTGATTTCAAAAAAACGGGCAATGCGTCCCGCGCCTCTGCCGGCGGATTGTGGGCAATGGGCGAATCAACGGGGTTGGGGTGCGGGGTCATTCTGTTTAAGACGCTGTCAAAACAACTCCAGGAAGGGGCGGACGTATCGGGTGCTTCAGCCATGAAGCCGCATATCATGCCTAAGCCTTTTTTTGACCTGGCGATGATGTCAAATGCTATGTATCCGGCTTTAAATCAGGAGCTGCTGGAGAAACACGGTGTTGATATGAAATTTGAAAAAACAGGGCTGAAGTTCGTTCTGTTTGATCAATACGATCGTATTTATGCTGAACATATTGCGGCTGCTGTGCCAGATCGCCAGCAACACATTCGCTGGCTTGATAAAGCCACGTTACTGGAAGAAGAGCCGAATATAGCACCGGATGCCATTGGCGCAATGGAGTTCGATACCGACCACCAGATCAACCCTTATCGTCTGAACGATGCTTATGTCGAAGCCGCGCGCCAGAACGGGGTGGATTTGTACCTTAATACCTCGATCACAGCGATTGAGCGACAGGGTAACCGTGTAACGGGCGTGCAGACGTCCCGGGGTAAATTAAGCACCGGTATGGTCATTAATGCAGGTGGGGCATGGGCTGAGCAGATCAACGTGTGGGCGACGGGCATGCAGATGCCAGTTTTCCCGGTAAAAGGACAGGTGCTGGTGTCTGAAAGGTTGCCCAAAATACTCAATAGCTGCATTACCACCAGTGACTGTTATATTGCGCAGAAAGACAATGGCGAGATCCTGATTGGTTCAACCACTGAAGAGTGTGGCTATGACACCCGCACAGATTTGAACCAGCTTAAATCATTGGCCCAGGGCGCGATGAAGACGATTCCTCAGTTGCGCGACATGAATATTAAACGCTGCTGGGCCGGATTGCGTCCCGGTTCCCCGGACGAGTTGCCCATTCTGGGGCCAGTACCCGGTATTGAGGGTTATCTGACGGCTTGCGGTCATTTCAGAACAGGTATGCTGACCTCTGCGATTACCGGTAAGTTGTTGAATGAACTGGTACGTGGCGAACCAACCAGTGTGGATATCAGCCCATTTCTGTACGAGCGTTTTTTGCACGGTAATGTTGAAAAGGCTGGTGCAGCCTATTCAGCTACAGCGGGCTCAACTTCTGTGAACAGGATACCCAGTTCATGACCGTTCCCGAAATGGACAGCAAGGGTGGTGCTGTGCAACTACAGCGCTTTCGAATCAATGCAATCACAACAGGTGATTTCCCTTGAATCTTAGGAGTTTCTGCGGCTAAATTCAGATTATTTCGACATTAGATTCAGATAATGGAACCTTTACCATACTTAAGAGATATTCAGCTGAAACGAGAGAAAATTGACTCTTTTAGCCATTATCCGTTTTGTATTCCGGCAGTAAAAGGCCTGGATAAAATCGACTTCAGTCCGGAGGTCACTATTTTTGTTGGTGAAAATGGCAGCGGTAAATCAACTTTACTGGAAGCTATTGCTGTCGGTATGGGGTTCAACGCAGAGGGGGGAACGAAGAATTTCAATTTTTCGACCCGAAGTACGCATTCTGAATTGTATAAGTCTATCCGTTACAACAAGTCGTTCAGGCGTTATAAGGACGGCTTTTTTCTCCGGGCTGAAAGTTTTTACAATGTCTCGACCCATATTGATGAACTGGACGAAGCACCAGGTTTCGGGCCGCCTGTGATTGATTCATACGGCGGTGTTTCCCTTCATCAACTGTCGCATGGCGAGTCATTTCTGTCATTAATGGTCGAGCGGTTTGGCGGTAAGGGCTTATATATACTGGACGAGCCTGAAGCCGCTTTATCTCCTATGCGCCAACTATCTGTGCTCAGTCGAATGCATCAGCTGGTTCAGGATCAATCACAATTCATTATTGCTACCCATTCTCCCATGATCATGGCGTACCCCGGCGCTCTGATTTATCAGATTGGCCCTTCCGGCATTCACCCGGTGAAATATGAAGAGACGGAACACTACGCGATTACGAAAGCTTTTCTGAATAACCCCCAACCCATGCTTGATGAGCTGTTTGTCGATTAACGAATTGCCAATTATAAGGACAGTCACGTTAATGTGCTTGGGGACAGGGATTGCAAGGACAGACACCTTAAAGAAAGTGCAAGCAAGGACAGTCATACAAAATGTAAAGCCATCAGGCTCTTCACTGAATTTGGTGAGTTGCTTATAAAACGCTGTTAAAAGTACCGATTTACAGCGTGCTGGAATGCAAAGTGAGATTTTATACCTCTGGCATGATTTCCAGGCGAGCAGCAGCATACGAATGTATCGCTGTTGAGGATCTGTTTGCTGTGAATGGGTTAAGGGAGCTGTACACCGGTTCGGCGCTGCCGGTTCAATTTCGGCAAAACAGCTTGAATTGACGAGGTGGTGCCAATGAGGGGGCCTGTTGCTATCTTGGTGCAGATATTCAACCATGAAGCTGTATTAAAACCGAGCCGTTCAAGGATGGGATGCTGGGTTGAGTGGATATGGTGATGTTTTCCTTCT
>NZ_JAKLTE010000021.1:0-85723 GCF_022014395.1 Photobacterium sp. WH77
CATTAACCAAACCATCTTTAAATTTTTGGTTGCGGGGGCTGGATTTGAACCAACGACCTTCGGGTTATGAGCCCGACGAGCTACCAAGCTGCTCCACCCCGCGTCCGAAAACACTGAAAAGCAAACTGAAACATTATTGCCTTTCGAGGCTGCGCATTATACGAGGAAAACAGGCGGATGCAATAGTTCTGAGTAAAAATCTCCGCCGCCCCGCTCAACCGTTCATTAAAGCATCAAATTTTAAAAATATGCTCACGATAGAAACGCAGTTCAGCTATGGATTCGCGAATATCATCCAGCGCCAGGTGACTGCCCTGCTTGTGGAAGTCATTCAGCAGCTCAGGCTTCCAGCGACGGGTCAGCTCCTTCAGAGTACTGACATCCAGGTACCTGTAATGAAAGTATTGTTCTAATTCCGGCATGTGGCTATAAAGGAAACGGCGATCCTGACCTATGCTGTTACCACAAATAGGCGATGCGCCCTTGGGCACCCATTGTTCGAGAAATGCGATGGTCTGACGAACCGCTTCCAGTTCATTAACCTGGCTTTGCTGCACCCGGGCGACCAGGCCACTGTGGGTATGTGTATTGGTACACCAGTCATCCATCTTGTCCAGTTCGGCTTGGGGTTGATGAATTGCCAGTACCGGTCCCTCTGCCAGAATGTTGAGCTGGGCATCGGTCACTATGGTCGCAATTTCAATGATTTTGTGTGTATCGGGATCCAGACCTGTCATTTCCAGATCGATCCAAATCAGGTTCTGATCGCTGATTGTCATTGGAATTTGCCTATTTGATGACTAAAGCATGTATCATACTTAGCCTGAAATGAAAGCCAACCAAACAGAACGATATTCTTGTGGCAAAAAAGAAAAAGTTAACTAAAGGTCAGAGCCGACGTGTCCGCTCTAACCAAAATAAGCGCCTGACTAAGGGCATGGAAGATATCCAGTGGGATGAAGCCCTGCTGGAGAATGCCCGTGAAGGCTTGGTGATCACCCGATTCGGCCAGCATGCCGATATTGAAGATCCGGAAACAGGGACCATTCACCGCTGTAACCTGCGTCGCAGTATTCAGAGCCTGGTGTCCGGAGATCGCGTTGTCTGGCGGCCCGGAGTTGAAGCCCTGCAGGGCATCGCCGGTGTAGTAGAAGCGGTCCATGAGCGAACATCGATGCTGACCCGCCCGGATTACTACGATGGGGTTAAGCCGGTGGCAGCGAATGTTAACCGCATCATCATCGTCTCTTCCGTACTGCCTGAGCTGTCACTGAACATTATCGACCGCTATCTGGTAGCTGCCGAGACAGTTGAAATCGAGCCACTCATTGTACTGAACAAAGTCGATTTGCTCGATGACGGCACCCGTCAGCAGGTCGAGCGCACCCTGTCGCTGTACAAAGCGATCGGCTATGAGGTGCGTTACGTCAGCACCATGACAGGGGAAGGGTTAGCGGCACTGAAAGCGGATCTGAAAGATCACGTCAACATCTTTGCCGGTCAGTCCGGGGTGGGAAAATCCAGCCTGGTCAATGCCCTGATGCCGGAAGTGGATGCAGAGATCGGCGATGTGTCGGAGAACTCGGGACTGGGCCAGCACACCACCACAGCTGCACGTCTGTACCACTTTGCTGAAGGCGGCGATCTGATAGATTCTCCCGGTGTTCGGGAGTTCGGACTGTGGCACCTGGAACCGGAGCAAGTGACTAACGCTTTTGTCGAGTTTCGACGCTACCTGGGCGGCTGTAAATTCCGCGACTGTAAGCACAAAGACGATCCGGGCTGCCTGCTGCGGCAAGCACTCGACGAGGGCAAAATCAGCCAGGCGCGTTTCGACAGTTACCACAAGATCATTGAAAGCATGTCGGAAAACGTGGCTAACCGTCAGTTTTCCCGAAATAAGCAAAATTAAGCGGGCCTGCGTCATCAACTGCGAACTGGCTCCCTCTTCGTGTGCGCTCACCTGACTTCATATCTGAAATCAGGTAGAATCCGCGGCCCGGGTCAGCGCTATTGATGGCGAAGAACCAAGTTATTGATTTATAGAACAATCGGAATCTTATTGTGAGCGATAATCTGAAAATTGGCCTGCAATACTGCGCGCCCAAACATGCCCTGACCCGCCTGGCCGGCAAACTTGCCGACCTGAAAGGTGGCTTTGTCACCACTGCGGTGATTCGTTGGTTTATCAACCGCTACAAAGTGGATATGGCAGAAGCCCGTAACGAAGATCCCGCATCTTACGCCACTTTCAACGATTTCTTCGTGCGCGAACTCAAAGACGATGCCCGCCCGCTGAACGACGAGGCCGAGGTGTTCTGTCACCCGGCAGATGCCTGTGTCAGTCAGCTGGGGCCGATTGAAAAAGGCCAGCTGATTCAGGCCAAGGGTCATTACTACGACGCAGTTGAACTGCTGGGCGGCGACCAGGCGCTGGCAGAAGAATTTGCTGACGGGAGTTTCGCCACTCTGTATCTGTCTCCGCGAGATTATCACCGCGTACACATGCCATGTGACGGCACCCTGCGTCAGATGATTTATGTTCCGGGCGATCTGTTCTCGGTCAACCCGCTGACCGCTGAAAATGTGCCAAACCTGTTTGCCCGTAATGAGCGCGTGGTTTGTATCTTTGATACAGAATTCGGCCCGGTTGCTCAAGTACTGGTGGGGGCCACAATCGTTGGCAGCATCGAAACTGTATGGTCTGGCACTATTACACCGCCGCGCGGCCCCGTTGTCCGTCGCTGGGATTACCCGACCGACGGCGAGCAGGCTGTCACCCTGAAAAAAGGCCAGGAAATGGGCCGTTTCAAACTGGGGTCAACCGTCATCAACCTGTTCCCGAAAGAGATGGTGACCTTTGCCGACAACCTGGCGCCGAATGTGGCTACCCGTATGGGTGAGGCCTACGCCCGACTGACTGCACAGCCAGTAACAGAGCCGATGGCAGACAACAGCGACACTTAACCGCACCGCTAACGCGATTGACAGAAAAGGGACGAATTCGTCCCTTTTTTGATGCGTATTTTGATCTCACCCGCCATATGCATCTCATTGAGAGTGCTATGCTGTCCGTGCCCTTTTTGATACAGAGCACCGGACATGCGGGAAATATCGCTACTGCTGAAATTACTGATTGCCTTCGGCCTGCCCTTTGCCCTGCTGCAGATTCCGACACCCTCGCTACCGCTGGGTGAGCTGACGCTGGTGCAGCACAGGTTACTGGCCATTTTCGTGATGGCCGCATTGCTCTGGGTATTAGAGCCGGTGCCTGTCTATGCGACGTCTCTGCTGATCATAGTGCTGCAACTTGTCATGCTCTCCGATCAGAGTCTGCTGGTTTTCCGTCAGCCGGCAGACACCACCCCGCTGGGCGCTGTCATTGCCTATACCGACATTTTCCACGCTTTTGCTTCGCCTATCATCATGCTGTTTCTCGGTGGCTTTGCCCTGGCGATTGCCGCTGCCAAGTACCGGCTGGACACCAATCTGGCGCGGGTACTGTTAAAGCCCTTTGGCTCACAGCCACGCTATATCATGCTGGGGCTGATGCTGATCACTGCGGTCTTCTCCATGTTTATGTCCAATACTGCTACCACTGTCATGATGCTGGCGCTGCTGGTCCCTATCCTGGCAGCAGTGCCCAAAGAAGACAGCAGTATTAAAGCACTGGTACTAGCGATACCGGTTGCCGCCAACACAGGCGGTATTGCCACCCCAATTGGCACGCCGCCCAATGCCATTGCTTTACAGTACCTGAGCGATGAGCACAGTATCAGTTTTCTCGGCTGGATGGCGTTTGGTCTGCCGTTTGTTTTAGTACAGCTTGCGCTGGCATGGTGGCTGCTGCAGCGGCTTTTTCCTACCCGGCATCACACGCTGGATTTACGGCTTGAAGGGCAGTTTCAGCGCTGCTGGCAGGCCTGGGTGGTCTACCTGACGTTCGGGCTGACCATTGTGCTCTGGCTGACAACGGCCTGGCACGGAATGAATGCCTATGTTGTCGCCCTGCTCCCCCTGACAGTGTTCGCGCTGACAGGCATTATCGGCAAAGAAGAGCTGAAACTCTTTAACTGGGATGTGCTGTGGCTGGTAGCCGGCGGGATAGCCATTGGCATGGCACTCGACCAGACCGGACTGGCCGGACAGCTGGCCCACGCGATTGACTACGCCAGCCTGCCGACCCTGCTGATTCTGATCCTGCTCTCGGTATTGTGCTGGCTGATGGCCAATTTTATGTCCAATACGGCGACTGCCAACCTGCTGATGCCCATCGGGGCCGCGATTGCCACTTCGGTCCCCGCCCTGGCCGGGGCGGGAGGATTGACTGCCATTCTGATCATGCTGGCCTTCTCTGCTTCGTTAGGCATGGTGCTTCCCGTTTCAACCCCGCCCAATTCACTGGCCTACTCCACAGGCCTGATTGATAGTCGCGATATGATGAAAGTGGGGGTACTGGTCGGTCTCAGCGGCCTGTCGGTACTGTATCTGGCAGCATTAATGGCTTTATCAATGTAATTCGATCCGATGGAAGCATAATTTTGGCACCATGATCACATCCTAACAATGGACTGCGCAATTAAGCATTAAGCAAACATAAGATTCGCTGATAATTCCGAGTGACTCACTATTTACTTCTGCCCACGCTTTTAACAGCAAAATAAAGTCAGGGAACGAACTCGGGATTGCAGTATGAAATTCACGATAAAAATGAAAATCCAGGTGGCCATTGCGGCCATCATAGCCACAGTCAGTGCTATCCAGGCTGGCATTTCAGTCACCCAGCTTCGCACCGAAACCACCAACGAAGTCAATGCCCAGATGCGTGCCGCAGGCGGGGCCACCAGCGATTACATTGCCGACTGGCTGGGTGCCCGCCGCGATATGCTATTAGCCAACCTGCCGCTGATTGCAGCCGATAACAATATCGACAGAGAGCTGCTGCTGACCAAACGCGCCGGGGATTTTTTGTCTGTTTATGCCGGTTTCAGCGACGGCAGCATTGCCTATGGCGATAAAACGGAAGACTGGCCCGCTGACTATGATCCCCGTACCCGCCCCTGGTACCAGGACGCGAGCAAGTCCAGCCAGCTGATTCTGACCGAACCCTATCAGGATTTTGATGGCAGCCTGGTGGTCAGCTTCGCCCGTTCATTCAGCGGCGAACGTCGCGGTGTACTGGCCGCAGATCTCACCGTCACCCACATTGTCGACAAAATCCTCAGCCTGACGCTGGACAACGCAGGCAGCGCTTTTCTGATTGACGGCAACAATACGCTGGTCGCATATCAGGATACTTCGCTGAGTCGTAAGCCATTAACCCAACTAGATAATGATCTCTCCTCTGGCTTTATCCGCAATGTTACCGGCAGCCAGCAGGTCGCAGAGTTTCATTTTGATCAAGAAGGGAAAGACAAACTGATCTTTGTCTCGCCGATTGCCGGTACTGACTGGTCGGTGGGTATCATCGAGGATAAAGATCTGGCGTATGCGGCCATAGGGAAAACTCTGTCCTTCACCCTGATGGCCTCTGTGCTCTTGTATCTTGTCATTGCCCTGCTGGCTGGCTGGATCATTAACAGCCTGCTGCGCCCGCTCAGTGATCTTAATCGCTCGGTGCATGCGCTGACCCAAGGCAACGGCGATCTGACCCAGCGCATTGCCATCCAGCGCATGGATGAAGTCGGCGAGCTGGCAGAGAACATGAACCTGTTCCTCAGCCAGCTGCAACAAATGATCAAAGGCATAGTGTCCCGCTCACACACCCTGGGCGAACAGGCCGAACAGTCGTTTCACCAGGCTCGTCAGGCCTCGGAACGGGTCAACGGCCAGCAGAATGAGATCAACCAGATCGCCACGGCCATCCATGAAATGTCGGCCACTGCTGCCGAAGTGGCGAGCCATGCCGAACTGACTGCGTCTGCGGCCCAGTCTTCTACCAGTGCGTGCGATCAGGGCCAGACGGTGATCAGCCAAAACCGCGAAGCCATCATGTCGCTGGCCAATCAGGTCCAGGATGCCGCCACTGTGATCCAGACACTAGAAGCCAATGCACAGAACATCAGCCACATTCTGGCGACCATTCAGGGCATTGCGGAACAGACCAACCTGCTGGCACTGAATGCCGCGATTGAAGCCGCCCGGGCCGGTGAACAGGGCCGTGGGTTTGCCGTGGTGGCCGACGAAGTGCGCGTGCTGAGTCAGCGCACCCATGACTCGACCGAAGAGATCCGGGCCATGATAGACACGCTGCAAGGCAATACCCGCCAGGCAGTCGACAGCATGGGAGCCAGCACAGAGCTGGCCGGGCAAAGTGTGGATTACGCCCAGGCCGCCAGTGACAGCCTGAGCCAGATCACCCAGTCCATCGCAGAGATTTCTGATATGGCCACCCAAATTGCCAGTGCGGCAGAGGAGCAGCGTGCGGTAAGTGAAGATATCAGCCGCAATACTCAAGCGATTCGCGATGTGTCGGATCACCTGGCTACCCAGACGCAAGACGTCAGCCAAAGCGCTCAGGGTATGAATCAGGCGGCCAAAGCAATGCGCGACGACGTCTCACGCTTTAAGATTTAACCCCGCTCATCCCCGCACGGTCAGCCCGGTCCGGCTGGCCGTGCTCGCCGTTGCCCTCATCCGCCGATACCATTTTCCGCCGCTTTGCTGCATGATATGCGACCACTCCGCATAACAAACTGCCTTGCAGTGTTTTCGAATAAGGATATCCATGGGTTACGAATGGCTGGCGCTGGCCGCCGCTTTGTTGTGGGCCATCAGCAGTTTAATCTCCGTCACACCTTCTCGCCATCTCGGCGCCTTTGCCTACAGCCGCTGGCGCATGGCTTGCGTTACTGTGATGCTGTCCGCCATGGCGTTCGTTAATGGTGGCTGGGCCAGTATGACTCTGGATCTGGCTTTGGTGATGGCACTGTCAGGGCTGATTGGTATTTTTATCGGTGATACCGCGCTGTTTGCCTGCTTCAACCGGATTGGTCCGCGCCGGGGCGGCCTGTTGTTTTCCTGCCATGCCGTCTTCTCTGCACTGCTCGGTATCTGGCTGTTCGATGAGACCTTACTGGGCTGGAAGCTGGTTGGGGCGCTGTTGGTGTTTGCCGGTGTGGTGACGGCCATTCTATTCGGCCAGAAAAGCCAGAAGCATCAGATAGAAGCCATCACCGGCAGTTTAGCTATCGCGGTGGTGCTGGGCTTGACGGCGGCACTGTGTCAGTCGCTGGGCGCGATTATCGCGAAACCCGCAATGCAGACCACGCTGGACCCAGTGGCCGCTTCGGCGATGCGCATGGCAACGGCATTGGCTGCCCACAGTGTGCTGCGCCTCAGTGGCGCCAGCATTGCCAAACCCCTGCAGCCGATCAATCTGCCGATCCTAGGTATGGTGGCCCTCAATGGTTTTCTGGCCATGGCCGTCGGGATGACGCTGATTCTGTTTGCCCTGCAGCACGGTGATGTGGGTATGGTGGCGCTGTTATCTTCCACCACCCCTATCATGATTTTGCCGCTGCTGTGGATCTACACCCGGCACCGACCGCCGGGCGCCGCCTGGCTGGGCGCGTTACTGGCGGTGATCGGCACCGGTTTGATACTCAGTGACTGACGACATGCGCACAGTCCTCTTTCTCAGGCGATAGTGACCGGAAAAGCGGTCACTGCCGCTATGTGCGCCTGCCCCAGTGCCAGCATCACCAGGCGATCAATCCCCAGCGCCACGCCGGCACAATCGGGAAAGCCGGCCTTGAGCGCGGCAACCAGGTGCTGATCGATCGGCTGCGCCGGCAGACCCATTGTCAGCCGCTTGGCGTTATCGGCTTCAAAACGGGATAACTGCTCATCGCCGTCGGACAGCTCGTGAAAGCCGTTGGCCAGCTCAATGCCTTTAAAGTACACCTCAAAACGTTCAGCAACACGGCTATCAGACGGGCTGATCCGCGCCAGTGCTGCTTGCGAGGCTGGAAAATCATACACAAAGGCCGGCACCTGCTGGCCGATCACCGGCTCCACGCCCATGCTGAACATCAGTTGCAACAGGGTGTCTCTGTCGGTTTCACTGGCCGCCACCTCGCCGAGATTCAGCACCAGAGCCGCACGTTTCAGCTCGTCCATTGAGGCGCTGAGGGGACAAACATTCAACACCTGTAAAAAAGCCTGCTGATAGCTCATGCGCTCGGCAGCAGTACACTGCAGCACAAGTTGCAGCAGGGCATCCATTTCATCCATCAGCACATGGTGGTCAAACCCGGGGCGGTACCACTCCAGCATAGTAAATTCCGGGTTATGGTAACGGCCGGATTCTTCGTTGCGAAAAGCCTTACAGATTTGGTAGATAGGCCCGCTGCCCGCCGATAACAATCGCTTCATGTGAAATTCAGGGCTGGTCATCAGATAGAGCGTCTGGCCGTGGGCAAAACCGGGACCGACAAATTGCGTCTGAAAGGTATGCAGGTGAATGTCGGTGACTGTGGCCTGGCTCATGGCCGGGGTATCCACCTCCATTACACCGCGATGTGCGAAAAATTCACGCACAGACGCCAGAATTGCGGCCCGCTGGCGCAGGTTCGCCAGATCAGCTGTGGGTTGCCATTGCATTGTCATAGGGGAGTCTTTTTCATCTGAGTCGAAAGTGGTGAAGACAAAACGGGGCATGAAAACAACAAAGGCCGCATAATGCGGCCCTTATCTGCTCACACGAAGAAATTACTTCACGCGGCTGACGTATTCCGCAGAGCGGGTGTCAACTTTGAGCACTTCACCGATCTGAATGAACAGCGGCACACGAACCACAGCACCGGTAGACAGAGTAGCAGGTTTACCGCCTGTACCCTGAGTATCACCTTTCAGGCCCGGATCCGTCTCAACCACTTCCAGTTCCACAAAGTTAGGTGGCGTGACGGCAATCGGGTTACCGTTCCACAGTGTCAGCGTACAGGTGTTGTTTTCTACCAGCCATTTCGCATTATCGCCCACAGCCTTCACATCAGCAGCGATTTGCTCAAAGGTTTCATTGTTCATGAAGTGATAGAATTCACCGTCGTTGTACAGGTAATCCAGTTCAATATCGACAACGTCTGCAGCTTCTACAGAATCACCCGATTTGAAGGTTTTTTCCAGTACCTTGCCAGACAGCAGTTTGCGGATTTTGACCCGGTTAAACGCCTGGCCTTTACCAGGCTTCACAAATTCGTTTTCGATAATGACACAGGGTTCATTATCGAGCATAATTTTCATTCCGCCGCGGAATTCATTAGTGCTGAAAGACGCCATTTTTTTCCTCTTAACATCTTCGAGTTATTTTTCATGCCGCACATCATAACCCGAAACGTCGCTACTGTTGAGCAAAACTGGCTCGAACAATTAGCCGATGCGATCTCGGATCCGCTTGAACTGCTTCACCGGCTGGATATCGACCCTGCCCCCTGGCAAAACGGGCTGGCAGCCAGAAAGCTGTTTGCGCAGCGTGTACCAAGAAGCTTTGTTGACAGAATGGAAATGGGCAACCCGCATGACCCCTTATTACGCCAGGTTTTGCCGCTGGCCGAAGAATTTGAGGTCCACGAGGGCTTTTCGCACGATCCGCTGGAAGAACAGAATAATACCCTGCCCGGCCTGCTGCACAAATACCGCAACCGGGTACTGCTGATCGTCAAAGGCGGCTGTGCCATTAACTGCCGCTACTGCTTTCGCCGCCATTTCCCCTATCAGGACAATCCGGGCAGCAAACGCCAGTGGCAGCAGGCACTCGATTACATTGCCGCTCACCCTGAGCTGAATGAAGTGATTCTGTCGGGCGGCGATCCGCTGATGGCCAAAGACAGTGAACTGCGCTGGTTAGTGGAAGGCATTGCCGCCATCGGGCATATCAAACGGCTGCGGATCCATACCCGCCTGCCTGTGGTGATCCCGGCCCGGATAACACCCGAGTTGCGCCTGTTACTGCAACAAACCCGGCTCCAGGTCGTTCTGGTCACCCATATCAACCACGGCAATGAAATTAACCACGAGCTGAGAGCGGCACTGGCACCGCTGCGCGACGCCGGCGTCACTTTGCTCAATCAGGGCGTGTTATTGCGGGGGGTCAACGACTCGGTTGACGCCCTGGTCAACCTGAGCGAAGCCTTGTTTGATGCCGGGATCCTGCCTTATTACCTGCACGTGCTGGATAAAGTACAGGGCGCCGCTCATTTCATGGTAAGCGATGATGAAGCCCGGGTGTTAATAGCCGGGCTGATAGCAAAGGTGTCCGGTTATTTAGTGCCCAAACTGACCCGAGAGATTGGCGGACGTACCAGCAAAACTCCGCTGGATCTGCATTTGGAATAACGCCCGATACCGGCTTTGTGATGTGGTGCCATCCGGCTCCCCGTCAGTCTTCACCGGTGATGACCCGCGAGTCCCTGCTTAGCCAGGGACGCACCCTGCCGAAAAAGTACAACCTTTTATTCACATCACGATCAATAGCATATACAACTGAAAAATATTAATCACACAAAACAAAAACAAATAAAATTAATCACTTATTAGCGTTTGAAAGTGTTAATAATGTCATTAGACTGGCCGCCGAATACTCTCGTATTGCATATTTTTGTGATTCATATCACTCACTAGCATTCGGAAAAAGTCATGACTGCCAATTGGAATCTTAAAACCAAGCTTTCGATGCTGTTCACAGCCATCGCGCTTATTATCATCGCGGCTCTGTCTGCGATTTCTTATCACACCCTGGTCAATTCAGCGATGAGCAGTATTGATACAGAACTGAACACTGCTGCTCAGGCCGTGGAACAGCTCATCGGCGATCTGCCCAATGAGGAAGCCGGCCGTGATGATGCCCTGTATGACGACATTTCAGCCCATCTGACCCACTTTACCCAAGGCGCTAAGCTGGAATGGGCCTACTCAACCGTGCGTCGCGGCGGCCAGGTGTACTACACCTATATCAACCGGGATGAGAATGAGTGGAAAAGCGGCCGCTATAAGAACTGGTATCTGGAGCAATACCTGAAAGTACCGGAAATGCTGTACGAAGCCTTCCGTACCGAGCAAACCCAATATCAGAGTTATCAGGGCGAATACGGCATGTACCGCTCTATCTTTGTGCCTTTTCGCGGCGATAAAGGCGATCTCCATGTCATCGGCATAGATGTCAAACTGACAGACATCGAAGAAGTCAAAACCGAAGCGCTGAAGAAAACCTTTATAATAGCGGCCGTGTTCCTGGTACTGACAGTGATAGCGGCACGCATGATTGCCAACCTGATCGTCACCCCGGTCAATGGCCTCAATCAGGTGCTGCGTTCACTGGCAAACGGCAACTGGGATCTGAACCAGCGTGTGACCGTCCGCAGCCAGGATGAAATCGGCGAAATGTCCGATTCCTTCAATATCTTTATGGCCGCCTTGCGCCAGCGGATGCTGGAAGTGCAGCAATCGTCCGACAGTGTGGCAGCCACCAGCGCCCAGCTCGACACCCTGATCCGCGCCGTGACAGATCGCTCAATGACCCAGTCAGAACATGTCGGCAGCAGTGCCACCGCCATTGAAGAGCTGGCGGCCAGCGCACAGAGCATCACTGAGATTGTTGATAATGCTAACCAGCAAATGGGCCAGTTCGAACTGCTGACCCAAAATACCGTTGAAGCCATTGATAACGCAGTACGTGGTATGCAGTCTGTCCAGCTGGAAACCAATACTGTGGCTGACAAACTGCAGCAACTCGACAACCGAGCCAGTGAAATCAACTCCATTGTCGAAGTCATTAAAGATATCGCCGATCAAACCAACCTGCTGGCACTCAATGCGGCCATTGAAGCCGCACGTGCCGGTGCGCAGGGCCGCGGCTTTGCCGTTGTCGCCGATGAAGTCCGTCAGTTGTCAGAGCGTACCGCCAAAGCGACGGTAGAGATCAGTACTATGATCCGCTCGATTCAGACCGACACCAGCGATACCACGCAAACCATGCAGCACGCCGTCGACCGGGTTGACAACAGTGTGCAGCATGCCGATCAAGCCAACGCATCCCTCAGTTCCTTTAACCAGGAAATCTCAGCGGTCAGTTCCGGCATGGAAGAAATCGCCGGTTCGGTCAAGGAGCAGGCTCACGCCTCAGATCATCTGTCTCGCAATGTCGCTTCCCTGAGTGACAGCGCGGAAGAAAACCGCCTGTCCACCCTGGAAGCCCAGCAGGGGGTTGATGAACTGAAACGCCGCGCCAATGCGCTGCATCAGATCGTCAGTCAATTCACCCTGTAACCTGTAATAACAACAGAGACTTATAATGAAAAACTTTAAATTCTCACTGATTGCCCTCGCCATGATGGGGACCACTTCCGCTTCAATGCATGCGACTGCTGCGCCAATGCTGCCAAGCATTGAGCAGGCACACACCATGGAAGACGTTCAGACAGCCAATGCCTGGGTGGAAGTTGACAAGGCGGCGTTTGAGTCAAACATTGCGCATCTGCAAAACCATGTTGGCAGCAACACCGACATCTGTGCCGTCATGAAGGCCGATGCGTACGGGAACGGCATTGCCAATCTGCTGCCTTCTGTGATGCAAAGCGGCATTCCTTGTGTAGGGATCACCAGCAACGCGGAAGCCCGACTGGTCCGTGAGATGGGCTTTAACGGCCGCCTGATGCGCCTGCGTGCGGCGACCCCTTCTGAGATTGAAACCGCTGTTGATCTGGGACTGGAAGAGCTGATCGGCACCAAGCAGCAGGCAAAAATTATTGCCCGCATTGCGCGCCAGCACGGCACTGTGATCCCGGTACATCTGGCACTGAACTCTGCCAGCATGGGCCGTAACGGTCTGGAAATACGCACCAAACACGGGAAGAAAGAAGCCAGAAAGATTGTCAATACCCGACATCTGCAGATAGTGGGCATCATGACCCACTTCCCGACCGAAGATCTGAATGAAATCCGTGACGGTCTGCACCAGTTCAAGCAAGACAGCCAGTGGATCATCAAGCACACGGATCTGGAACGTGATGATGTCCTGCTGCACGTAGCCAACTCTTTCACCACTCTGATGGTGCCTGAAGCTCAGCTGGACATGGTTCGTACCGGCGGCGCCCTGTACGGTGACACCACACCGGCGTTCCCTGAGTACAAGCGCATTGTGTCGTTCAAGACCCAGGTCGCATCCATCCACCGCCTGCCAGCAGGCTCAACCATAGGTTACAGCAAGACGGAAACGCTGGAACGCAATTCTGTGCTGGCCAACCTGCCGATCGGTTACTCTGATGCCTTCCCTCGCTCAATGAGCCGTGTCGGTGAAGTGCTGATCAACGGTCAGCGTGCCAAAGTGCTGGGTTCAACGTCCATGAACACCACTATGGTCGACATCACAGATATCAAAGGCGTGAAGCCTGGCGATGAAGTGGTGCTGTTCGGCCGTCAGGGCCGCGACGAAATCACCATTGGCGAAACGGAAGACCATTCAGGCCGGATCCTGTCTGAAATCTATACCCTGTGGGGCACGTCCAACCCGAAAGTGCTGAAATAATTAAACTCTCCCCTGAGACCTTTCCCCCTTTGGTCTCAGGGGAGCTTTCCAGCCCGCTTATCTTCTGCCTTCCCTTGTTGAGTAAATTTTCTTCTCGTCACCATTAAAAGAGATCATGGTCCAACCTCTCGATTCTTGGTCACTTTCAGGGCATATTCTGCGTCCGTTTTACCGAGCAGAAATTCTAAGGTTGCCAGCCCCTCCGCTCGGATCCCTCCAGCTTTTTGACGAGAACACGATGAAAATTGGCATTTTGTCCCAGAACGCAAACCTGTATTCCACCCGACGCCTGCGCGAAGCCTGCGAACAACGGGGCCATGAAGCCGTGGTCATTAACGCCCTGCGCTGCTACATGAATATCAATTCTGTGCAACCTTCTATTCATTTTGAAGGTCATGATGTGGTCGGCATTGATGCCATCATTCCGCGCATCGGGGCCGATATTACTTTTTACGGCTGTTCTGTTCTGCGTCAGTTTGAAATGATGAATGTCTTTTCCATCAATCAGTCGATTGCAATTTCACGCTCCAGAGACAAACTGCGCTCCCTGCAGTTGCTGAGCCGCAAAGGCGTCGGTATGCCGATCACCGGTTTTGCCAGCAAACCTGACGATGTCAAAGATCTGATCAAAATGGTCGGCGGGACGCCTGTGGTGATCAAACTGCTGGAAGGCACACAAGGTATAGGTGTGGTGCTGGCAGAAACCCAGAAAGCCGCGGAAAGTGTGATTGAAGCTTTCATGGGCCTGAAAGCCAACATCATGATTCAGGAATACATTGCAGAAGCCGGCGGTGCCGATATCCGCTGCTTCGTACTGGGTGACAAAGTAATCGCGTCAATGAAGCGCCAGGCCGCCGAGGGAGAATTCCGCTCCAACCTGCATCGCGGTGGCAGTGCTTCCTTAGTGCGTATTACTCCGGAAGAGCGCCGCACCGCGGTGGCGGCGGCAAAAGCCATGGGACTGAATGTGGCGGGTGTTGACTTGCTGCGCTCCAACCGCGGGCCGCTGATCATGGAAGTGAACTCTTCCCCGGGCCTGGAAGGTATCGAGCATGCCACCGGCAAAGACATTGCCGGCATGATCATTGAGTACATAGAAAAACACGCGGCTAAAAAGCGCCGTCACCAGCAGCAATAAGCCTACGTATCGCGATTAGCTGCCTCTGGCACCCAGGGGCAGCCAGTACAGACTTTTTCGACAAAAACACCAATAAGCTGACCGCTGTTAGCCCTCTCTGAAATGCCCGCCTGAAAATACAGATAAGATACTGATAATAAACAATTTTAAATTTCGTACAGCTTTTTCAGTTATTTTCCAGATGACGCTGATGCCGTCTTTTTCAGTGGCGGACAGAGTTTAGCAAAGCCATTAAGACAAGACCGTTAAGATGAAACAGCTTTTACCTTTCAAGGCAGCTTTTTTATGCACTCAATCAGAGCTTACTAATTAAGACGACATTAAACACCCTAACTGATTGATTTTAAATGAGATCGTTAAGCGTACAGCTTTTCCGGCTTTTTACCCGGTGAACCCAGTTACTGATAACGACGGTTCATGGCTCACAAAAAGTTCGCAGTCCCCACTGGTACAGCTTTTTGTGCTTAAGCCAGCATTATACTGCTCAAAATCACATCTTAAATGGAAAAGTTAAAAAATCATTTTAAAGTAATGATTTTAAACGACAAAAAACACGTACAGCTTTTCAGGCAATTTTTCAGCTGAACCTTGTACCGGCATTTCAGGGTTCAGCATTTCACTTTTATGCAGAGGAATAAATGTTCACCCGGTAGCCCCCCTCAGGATCGTCGACAAAATCCACAAAATGCTCAATCGCCTCTAACGCGTCTTCTTCATGGTGCGTCACGTAAAGCAACTGGCTGATCTTCGCTGAGGCTATACGATTCAGCGCCTGATACACCAGCTTGCGATTGAGATAATCCAGCCCCTGATACGGCTCATCCAATATCAGTAAAGCAGGTTGTTTGATCAGGGCACGACCAATCAGCAGCAATCTTTGCTGACCATAGTCGAGTTCCCGGAAACTGACTTTTTCAAACTCCGCCATTTCAAGCAGCCCCAGCCATTCACGAGCCAGCAGCACTTCGCGCTTGCTCGGCTGCTGGTATAAACCAATGGAGTCGTAAAATCCTGACAACAGCACATCCAGCGCCGGGCAGCCGACGCGGTATTGCAGGTGCAAGGCCGAAGAGACCACACCAATATGTTTTTTCACGTCCCAGATAGTCTCGCCACTGCCGCGCTTCATGCCCAGCACGGTCACATCGTTGCTGTAGCACTGCGGATGATCCCCCAGCACCAGTCCCAGTAACGTACTTTTCCCGCACCCGTTCGGGCCACGAACCTGCCAGTGCTGGCCTTGCTCTATCTGCCAGTTTACGCCGGAAAAAATCCTGCTCCCCACGTATTCCACTTTGGCATCCCGCATTGAAACCAAGGGGTTGGGGTAATCATGCTCCGCCTGATGGGCCTGTAGCAAGGCCAGCATGGCGTCACTTTTTTGCGCGGACAAGGCTTTCATCTGCGCCATCACAGGGTGCGACAACCAGGCATCACGGCTGAGCACCTGCGACAGCTGCTTCTCGTCAAACAGCGCAACATGACTGATAAACGGCGGCAACTCATCTTCCCGCGAAGTCACTATCAGTAGTTGCATCTGTTGCGACAGCTCATCGAGCAACTGCGACAAAGCCTGACGGTGCTGCACATCCAGACCGGCATAGGGCTCATCTAAAATCAGCAATGCTGGCTTGGTTGCCAGCGCGCGTGCCAGCATCACCCTGCGGGTCTCACCGGTAGATAGCTGACGAAATCCCCGTAGCCTGAGCCGAAGGAGATCCGTCTTTGCCAGCAGTGCTTCCAGCTCCGCTGCGCTGCACCCGGCTTCCAGCACCAGAGCTTCGACCGTGGTGCCGTAATCAATGCTGTCGGAAAAATCGGTCTCGTCTTTGTCCAGTTCCAGATCAAGCAGTCTTTGCTGTTCATGCAATGAAATACAGGCAACAGATTGCGGCAGACCATGGATCTGGCCTTGTTGCGGCGTCAGTTCGCCACTGAACATTCTGACCAGCAGCGAAGCGGCATGACTGTGGGTGGAAAATATCCCCCAGTGCTGGCCCGGTTCAATGTGCCAGTTTGCGATATACAGTGATGCCGACTCGGTGTGATGTTTTAAATCCTGAATATACATAACGACTTCCCTTTGTCACTCATCCCCCCATAGTGCATAACTTGCTGGCTGATTTCTATGCGTTCCTGACTGTTAAGACAATAAAAAGGCCGACGTTGACACGTCAGCCTGACATACTCATATTCTGATTTCTCACACCAGGGCGGGACTCGGAGGGGATTCAATCATAGTTTTCAGGTTGCTGAACAACTCGAACAGGGTATTCACTTCCCCCACATGCGCCTGATCCGGGCTCATCCCCAGTTGCAACCTGACAACCCGGCTTTTCCCCTTGGTCAGATCAACCGGTACCAAATCACCGTCCTCCAGCTTATCGGCAATACTGTGCGCGGGTAACCAGCCGAACCCCAGTCCCTGCTCGACCGACGCCATCGCTGCCGTCAGGCTGCTGACCGTCAGTCGCTGGTGGGATCCCAGCCAGCCACTGTCCACATTCTGATTGCCTGAATCACGGATCACCACCTGGCGATAACGTTTGAGCTCCGGCTGAAATACCTGAGTTTCTGTTGCCAGCGGAAAAGAAGGGGCGCAGACACAAAGCAGTTCGATCTCAGCCAGGGGTTCCAGCACGGTTTCTTTGGGAAGACGGCCGGCAATTGCCAGCGACACGCTGCCCGACTCCATCAACTGCCCGGCACCGGATAACGAGGTTTCAAATACCCGTATCGAAACCATTGGATAGGCCTGATAAAAGCGCTCAAACACGCTCTGAATAAAATCGAACGGCAGCAGAACATCCACAGCCACATTGATTTCTGTCATCAGCTGCCCCTGGTATTTCGAGGCCAGCGCTTCAATCTGGGTTGCATTGTTATGTAAACTTTGTGCCCGCGGTAACAGACTGTGTCCCAGATCCGTTAAGGTAGATTTTCTGCCTTCGACGATAAACAGTGAATGCCCCAGTAAGGACTCCATTTTCTTGATGCTGTGACACACAGCCGACTGGCTTTTATTCAATTTCTGGGCCGCCTTCATTGCGCTGCCCTGCTCGGCAATCGCAATAAAAGCCCGCCACATTTCTAAGGTTACGCGCGCTGACATGATTGATATCCCTCTAACCCACTCACTCTCGTTATGTTTTTTTATTTGCTGAACATTTGCTGAACATTGACTGAAAACCAAGTTATAGTGCAACTTAACGATTAGCAACACAATGAATAAAAATGAAATTGTGAACTCGATCTATGCAGCTACGGCATCTGCTGTCGGCCTGCCATAGAAAAACAACATCACGGAAGGGAGAAAACATGACTATTGAGTATCAGCTTGACCAACGTGGCTGTGCCCACATCCAGCTTAGCCGCGAGCAGGTGCATAATGCGCTGAACGAACAAGTGATCGCCGGCCTGATCGCCATGATCGACCGGGCCCATCAGGAACAGGCGAAAGCTATTTTGTTATCCGGCCGCGGCAAACATTTTTCAGCCGGTGCCGATCTCGCCTGGATGAAATCGATGGCCAATAACTCACGGGAAGCCAATCTGGCGGACTCCGCGCAGCTCGCGGCCCTGATGAGCACACTCAATAGCGCCCGAATGCCGGTGATCACTGTGGTTCAGGGGGCAGCCTACGGCGGCGCACTGGGACTGATCGCCTGCAGCGACATTGTGATAGCAGCCCGTAATGCCGCTTTCTGCCTCAGCGAAGTGAAGCTGGGCCTTATTCCGGCGGTGATCAGCCCCTATGTGATCAGGGCGATGGGGGAATCTCAGGCCCGTCGCTATTTTCTGACCGCTGAAGTGTTTGATGCTGAAGATGCCCTGCGTCTGGGGCTGGTTCACCAAATCAGCGATGAACCGGAACAGGTGGCTGAGCAGTTGCTGACGCAGATCCTGAAGAATTCACCTCAGGCATTGATAGCGGCCAAACAGTTGATTTCCGATGTTTCCGGCCGACCGATTGATGCAGAACTGATTGCTGAGACTGCGCAGCGCATTGCCGATATCCGCGTCTCTGAGGAAGGGCAGGAGGGGCTGGCCGCCTTTTTTGACAAGCGGCCGCCATCCTGGGTCAGTTAAGATTACTGGCTGAGTTTCTTGGCCAGCTTAGCCACATGCTGGCCTTGGAATTGGGCCATCGACAGTTCCTTGGACGAAGGCTGACGCGAGCCGTCACCGCCTGCGATACAGGCCGCGCCCAGCGGAGAACCGCCTTTGACTTCCGACAGATCAGTCAGCTCAGAGGCCGTGTAAGGCAGACCCACCACTACCATGCCATGGTGAAACAAAGTGGTATGGAATGACTGCAAGGTGGTTTCATTGCCGCCGCCGGTACCGGTTGAGGTAAACACGCTGCCGACTTTGCCAACCAGTTTCTTCTCAAACCATAACCCACCGGTCTGGTCGAGGAAGTTACGCATCTGAGCCGCCATGTTACCGAAGCGGGTCGGCGTACCAAAGATAATGGCATCGTAATTCGCCAGCTCGCCAGGCTCGGCAATCGGGGCCAGCTGATCCAGCTGAATACCGGATTGACGGGCAATCTCTTCCGGCACCAGTTCAGGCACGCGCTTAACATCGACCTGTACATCACTGACACTCTTGGCCCCTTCTGCCACTGCGTGCGCCATTGTTTCAACATGCCCATAGCTTGAATAATATAGAACCAGTACTTTTGTCGTCATTGTGCTATCTCACTTAAATGTAATTAGAAATCTGTCAGGTTTTCCGGTTATCCGGACTATCTCTGGTGTTATTGCAAAAACAGCTGATCGATTTGTTCGTTGGTCAGGGTGTCAGTCACCACATGCTCGCCGTTGACAATCAGGCTTGGAATACTGCGCAGGTTAAACTCTCTGGCACGATTGAGATCGGCTTCTACCGCCTGGCGAACTTCATCGCTGTCCAGCGCTTTGGTAAAGGCCGCCGTATCCAGGCCAATGTTGCTCGCCGCGGCGATAATGACTTCACGGTCGCCAATGTTATCGTTCACTTTCAGGTGCAGGCGCTGGATTTCATCGAAGTAATCCCAGTGAGTGTCAGAATTGCCAAGCAACTCAGCCGCTTTGGCGCCCAGTGCCGCCAGATAACCGCTCGGGTACGAAAATGGCTGAGCACGCATGCCTTCAATATTAAAGCGGGTCGGATCATCCGCTCTTTGCTGGCAGGCAACCCAGTGGTTGAGGATTTCAGATTTGGCCGCCGCCAGAGAGCCAAAGCGCTGCACCATTTCCTCATCATTACGTTGCAGGACAAAGCAGCGTTGTTTGACTTCGACATCGGCACGTTCAACCAGCTTGCGCAGCCGTGGGCTCAGGACATAACACCAGCCACAGACTGCATCGTGAAAAAATTCAATCGTTACTTTAGACATAGCTTCGTTTCCTTTGGGTTATCTTGCTAACTGTTCTCTAAAGCCTGGCCAGGCATTGCTTGCTGTTCGTTAAGCTCGAAACTGATATTAGGAGCCCCCGCCTGATAAAAAAATTGAAAAGAGTGGCGCATTGATATCGAATTATTTCAAACAACCAGATAAGTAACTGATTTTTAATAATTTAAAAGCAAACCACTGACAGCAATGAAAGCAAAAAGGAATGCAAAAAAAGCGCTAACCTTGCTTGCGGGCTGAAAAAAAGCAGTGCTCAGTAGCCAGATAACTATACCGATTCAGCTCCGTTGCCTGCGCTTTCCCGGCAGACAGCGAAAAGGGAAATGGAGAGTACAGGCAACCCAAGTGAACAAACGCACAGGGGGAACAAGCAGGCAGACAGCCAAAGCGGATAATCGAACAGACGGACAGCTGTTCAGAACGGAAAAGGGGCGACAGGATATATCGGACAAAAAAGCTTTCGGGCTGGCGCTGTTACTGACTGCGGCCCAGCCCGGAGGGATAGTAAAAAACGGTACACCAGACAAGCCACCACAACGGAACCCGCATCATGACTTGTCAATAAACTGCCAGCGGGCCAGCCGGGTGTCTTTGATCTGACAGGACTGCAGCGACAGGGGCCGCCAGCGATGCAGCGGGGATGAGGTCTGATCGGATTGCTCTCCCACCGCAAGGCACAACTCAGAGCCTGTCAGCCGGACTTCCCCGTCGTCGCTCCACTGAAATTTCTGCAGCGGCTGCGCCTGTAGAAAGTCGGAATGTTCACCGCAATCTCGCGCCATCAGTGCGGTACCCGGCAGGGCCTGAGTATGCGGCGCAATGGCGGTGAGGCACTTTTTATAGGCCGGCAGATAAATTTCCCCGCTTTTCAGCAACGACATGGCCTGATCCCGGAATAACCCGTTTTTGCAGTTATGGGCGATTAAAGGCAGATCCAACCGCTCATAAGGGCTGTAGCCAATCACATCCAGGCAAAAGCCGTCTTTTGGTCTGTCCAGCGGGTCGACAAGCTGAATCACGCCAATGGAGGGCGATTTCAGCGGTGCTGCCTGGGCTGTGGCGACGCTGGCGCTGAGAGTAACCGCCAGAGCGCCGGCCAGTGTGCCCAAAGAGAGCATCTTTTGCTTCATGCCGCCACCTCTGCTGTTGTAGTCAAAGCCTGACGGCGCTTGAACTTGCTGAGCTGAGCCGTCGCTATCAGGCTGCGAGCGCCGGATGCATTAATTTTGTAAGCCTCACAGTGGCTGAACAGCAGGTTGCGGCCATTGCGGGTAATGCGGGCTTCAAATTCTACCGTCTCGCCGCGCTTGGTCGCTGACATGATATTGGCAGAAAAGTTGTTGGTGATGGCGTACTCCCCTTCCTCCAGGGTGGCAATGGTCGCCAGCATGCTGGTGACATCCATCATGGAGTAGATCACCCCGCCGTGCAGGGTTTGGCTCAGGTTATCAATCTGCTCAGTGACAGTCAGCCGCGTTTTGCAGTACTCAGGGGTCTGTGTTACCACCTCAATGCCGCAAAACTGCTGGTAGTTGTGGTTAATTAATGCCTCAGACAACAGCTGAGAATAGGCACTTAATGGCGCCGATTGTGCAGAATAAGTCATGGTTCTTCCTATTTGGTCAGAGAATGGATCAGTGATTTACCTATGATGTTCTGTAACACTTCCGTGGTGCCGCCGCCTAACGAGAGGATTTTGGCGTCGCGAAATACCCGTTCCGGCAAATACCCCCTTTCACAGCCCCGGGCGCCGAAAATCTGTACCCCAAGGCTGGATACCAGATCCAGGGCACGGGTGGCATTGACCTTAGTGACACAAGCGGCCTCATCCGTCAGGCGCTCTTCTCTCAGCGCGGCCACACTTTGTGCGACCAGGGCGCTGGTGGCTGAAATCTGCAATTGCATCTCAGCCAGATGGTGCAATATGGCCTGTTTATTGTGCAGCGGCGCACCGTGAACCTGGCGCTTGTGGGCAAAAATCAGGCTGTCGTCCAGCAGGCTTCTGGCGTCGCTGTTTGCCATAACGGCCAGATTGACCCTCTCCTTTTTCAGCATCATCTTCAGTGTGCCGAAGCAGGCCTGACTGCCGGCAATCAGACGGCCTCTGGCCATCTCCAGCCTGACGCTCGACACGTCCAGACATTGCCAGCCCAGGGTGGGAATTCGCTCTCCGGACACAGTACCTGGCTCCCGCTCGACCAGAAACAGCCCCATCTCTTGCTGGCCTGTTGCCCGATCGCCGTACTTCGCCAGCACCACAAAATAGTTCGCATGCAAACCGCCACAGATATAGCTTTTCTCTCCCGTAATCAGGAACTCATCCTGTTGCGCCGACGGCACCGCCTGAGTAGTGATCGCAGCAATATCCGACCCGGCCTGAGGTTCAGTGATCGCCAGCGAAATGGTGGCGTCGCCATCGAGTACCTGTTCAATCACGGCATCAAACCGGCCATCGTTATGCTGGTGCAGCGCACTTAAGCTGACCAGGTAAGACGCCAGCCCCATGGCCAGACCCTGGCTGCCGCCGGCGGTCAGGGTTTCCACCAGCGCCACGGCACTGTCGGTATCGCGAAAGAGGCTGTCTTTGTCGCTATGGCCTAACCGCAATATCCCTTCGCTGCCCGCCATACTGTGCAGCTCCTGCGGGTACTCGCCTGCCGCTTCCCATTGCACGATATACGGCTTGATGTAGTGGTCCGCAAAGCGGTTGAGTTCTGTTACAAAAGATTGGTTCATCATCATGTTAAAATGCCGTTGTTCGGGCCAGTTCGTGAAAGCGTCCCATCACCTCGCCGAGACGCTGTTGTTTTTGCACGGTTTCTTTCTGGAAATAAAACAAGTCTGTCAGTTGCTCCATCACCTCGATTAACTGGCAGGAACGCTGTGCCACCCGGGTCTGGTAGCGCTTGAGTGCCGGTTGAATGTCATCAAAACAGCTGCCGTTCAGTGCCTGAGCCAGCATGAAGCAGTTTTCCAGTCCCAGGGTCAGCCCGTAACCCAGCGTAGGTAACATGCCGTGAATACTGTCACCCAGCAGCACACAACGGCCGTTGTACCATTGATGACCCGGGGTGATGGCGTTGAGCGGCAGAGTCAGTATGTTGTCTTCCCGCGTATTTTCGATCATCTCCAGCAGCGGTGCCGGCAGCCCTTCCAGGCGCTGCGCCATCTCGTTTCTGTTCAGGGTGGGCTGGTCCAGGTCATGCTGGTACGCCACGAACCAGTAACGGAAACGGGTGCTGTTATCGAGCGGATAAGTCACCAGCCGGGCCTGATCATGGGCGAAAATCTGGCACGCATTCTCTTCCAGAATGTCGCAGTCAAAGCAGGTCACGCCCCGGGAAGCGATCACCCCGGTGTAGTGCGGCTGACTGTCGCAGACATATTCCCTGACCTTGGATGAGATACCGTCGGTGCCGACAACCAGATCAAAAGATTCATAGTCACTGTGGTTGATTTCAATTTTTGCCTCTTCGCGGGTATTGATCACCTTGGTACAGGCTGCGCCGTAGCGGATGTCATCCGGGCCCAGCTCCTGTTTGAGCAGATTGAACAAACGCTGACGCTCAAACATCACAGCCGGTGCCGGAAAATCATGCCCCGGCATTTGAACCAGCTGGCGGTGCACTTCTTTACCGTGGCGATCCAACGTCACCAGCGAATCTATCGGCTGCCCTTCGTTAAGGAAGCTGTTGTCATTGAGAATGAAGCGCAGGATCTGTACTCCTTGCGGCCAGACGTAGATCCCTGTGCCTGAATCCCGCGGTTGCTCGCTGCGCTCGAACACAGTGACCTCATGCCCGAACTTTTTCAGCAGCAGTGCGCAGGCCAGTCCGTTTAATCCCGCGCCAACAATACCGATTTTCATTATGCCGCTTCCTTATACACAGACGGTGTCGATGCCAGGTTGAACTTACGCTGCAAGATGCACAGGCTGGTCAGCTCCATCAGCATAGGGTCGAGCAGTGCCAGACGCTGCGGTGACATTTTCGGCATCTCTGCCAGCAGGCGGCGTACTTTCTTGCTGTCGAAGAAAGGCAGTGCATCCAGGCTGGACGAGTTCAGGGTGTCGTTAACCAGTTCAAACAGCGGGCCCTGCTGCATCAGCGTGGAAGGCGGGGCGCGGAAGTAATGTTTTTTACGCTTATACAGCTCTTCAGGCAGGTAAGGCTTCATGGCTTCACGGAACACAAATTTTTCAGTATTACCGCGCACTTTCAGGTGCACAGGCAATGTCGCCGCCAGCTCCATCACGCGGTGGTCCAGCAGAGGCACGCGACCTTCTACGCTGTGGGCCATTTCCATGCGATCACCCAAAGTGGTCAGCACAAAGTTCGGCAGAAAAGACTTGGCCCACAGATACATAGAGCGGTGTACCGGGTCGATCCCTGCCAGCTTGCGGTGATCGAGCTGATTGAAGAAGATACGGTAGGGTTCGACATCACCAAATCTGTCGATCTGGCTGTCGGCATAGACGTTTTGCAGCTCTTTGAACCAGCCCGCCTGATTGTCGAGCCAGGATACCCCGTGCCCCAGCTGCTGCGTCAGCCACTCAACGTCCGCCGGCATACCTTGCTGGGTATAACCCGCCTGATTAGCCTTCATTTTCTGTAAGATGGCCTGAACATCGTCCGGGTTCTGGCCCTGGGTATTAAACAGCGCCATGTCGCGCTTAAAGTGCGGGTAGCCGCCAAAGACTTCGTCCGCCCCTTCCCCGGTCAGCACCACTTTGTTACCGGCATCCTGTACTATGCCGCTGAGAATATATTTCGCCACGCCGTGAGCATTAAAAAACGGGGTCTCGTTATGCCAGACGGCTTTTTCAAAATTATCGGCCAGATCTTTTTGCGTCACAGGCACAGTATGGAAACGGGCACCGTTCTTCTCCGCCGCCAGACGGGCAAAACGGTTTTCGTCGTAATCTTCCATTTCACCAAAGGACAGGTTATAGGCATCAAACGGCTTGCCCGCCAGCTGAGTGGCCATCCCCAGAATAGCCGAGGAATCCACGCCCCCGCTCAGGTATACCCCAATCGGTACGTCCGCTCTCAGGCGCAGCTTCACTGACTCTTCAATGGCATCGTGCACCTGTTGAATGGCATCAGCATCAGACAGGGTACTGGCATTGAGCGTTTCCGCATCCGGGTAGTCGATATCCCAGTAACACTGCTGGGTCACACCGGAAGGCGTCAGGGTCATCATGTGACCCGCCGGTACGGACTGTACATTTTGGAACAGGGTATTATTCTTGAGGTAAAACGCGCGGGTGTTGTAGGACGCCTCATCCCAGACAGCGCGAACGCCAGAATCAATAATGGCTTTGATTTCAGAAGCAAAGTAATAGCGGCCCTGATCTTCGGCCACGAATAAGGGCTTCACCCCGGCCCTGTCACGCATTGCAATCACCAGGTTTTGACGCTGGTCAAACAGCACCAGAGAGAATTCGCCCCGCAGTTTTTCCAGCCCTTTGGTGCCGTACAGCTGATAAAGGTGCAGCGCGATCTCGCTGTCCGACTGGGTCACGAACTTGCAGCCCTGACGGGTCAGCTCATAGCGGATTTTCTCAAAGTCATAAAATTCGCCATTCACCACAATATGCAATGCACCATCCGTGCTGTGGATCGGTTGAATACCGTTATCCAGGCCGATAATACTCAGCCGGGTATGGCCCATTATCATGCGCTGGTCATTAGACTGCCAGACCCGTCCTTCATCGGGGCCGCGGTGAATGATGGATTTAAGACCCTGCTCAATCTGAGCAGGTTTGATCTGATTAAGAGGATTCGCACTATAAACCGTTACAAAGCCGCACATGTTACTCTTCCTTATTAAACAAATAGTGGTATTGATTGGATGTTAAAAGTGGCGATGTCTGGCTTTAAGCCGCTTTGCTCATTGGCTCGAGCACACGTTCATAGACACGCTTGTTGTCGTGAATCGCGGCCAGCCTGAAGTTCGAGCCGGAAGTCGGGTTATAGCGAATGTTGGCCTGATCGTAGTCGCGCAGCTGGTACATATACTGACAATAAGTGTCGTAGCTGAGCGCGGTTCGTGCAGCCAGCTTTTGCTGATTCGCCAGGGTATTAATGGCGTGGCGGTAATTCTTATTCACCGTGCCCGAGAAGAATTCACCCACCGCGCCTGAGCCATAGCTGAAGAAGCCGATTGTCTGTCCCGTCAAATCCTGCTCAGCGTTATCAAGCAGAGACAGCAGGCCAATGTAGAGGCTGGCGGTATAGGTATTGCCAATTTCACGTCCGTATTGCTGGCTGATGCTGTAAGCGGCATCGGTTTTATCCGCCATCTGCTCAGGATACTGGGCGCTGAGGTGCTCAAAGGCTTTTTTGGCCATCTTAGTGAAAGGCTGGTGGAAGCAGAGCCATTCGAGCTGATCCAGCGGCTTACCGCCGTTGACCAGATAGCCTTGATAGCTGCTTGTCATCACATTGAGGTAGGCATCTTTCGACAACTCGCCGTCCACCAGGGCATGTTTGAACTGGTTCGGGCGCCAGAAATCCATGATGTCGGCACTGTAGCAGCCGCGTTCAGCATCAATCTCAATGATGTCCGGGTCAGCGGTAATCAGCATGGCTACCGCACCGGCACCTTGTGTGCATTCACCCGGGGTGTTTTGCTGATAACGGGCAATGTCGCAGGCCACAACCAGCACTGACTCATCCGGACGGGCACGCACCATATCGCAAGCCATCTGTAATCCGGCCGTACCGCCGTAACAGGCCTGCTTCACTTCAAAAGCCCGGCAGTTGGGGTGAATGTCAATCAGTCCCATCAGATAAGCCGCACCCGACTTGGACTGGTCAACACCCGTTTCAGTGGCAAAAATGAGTGTCGAAATGGTGTTCACTTCTTCCGGTGTCATAGTATTCAGTACATCCTGCGCCGCATTGGCCGCAATCGAGATGGTATCTTCATCCGGCGTCGGTACAGCCATTTTTGACTGACCTATACCATAAAGGTATTTGGCAGGATCAATCTGATGGGCCTCAGCCAGTTTTTCCAGCGTGAGATAATTCTCTGTGGTACTGAATTCAATGCGATTAATACCGACTTTGATTGCCTTGTTCATTTTTTCATTCCTTAATTTAAGTAAATTTATTGATTAATAAATGTCTCATTGCTTGTTGGAATTCATAATAGACAAGGCAGGTAAAAATAAAATTGAAAAAAATATAAAGCTATTAACCAAAAAATTAAAAGATAAAAAAATCAAGAAATAAAAAAGAATAAAATCAACACATTAAACACAAAACTACGTCATAAAAAGAACAAAACAAAAGTAGAAAAACCAAGAAAAATATTAAAAACACCCAATAACAACTATATTTAAAGGTAATACAAATGACGAAGATAAATAAATTAACAAACCACTCATCAAAAATGTACTAGCAATAAACCAAAAAATTAAATCATTAACAATTAAGATAATTCCTGCTTATTGATGAACCGCATAAAAACTATACCTCACAGAGATAGAGCAACGATGACAGCAATGTGCAAGGCAGTAAACTGCAAGCGATGACGTGCAGCTAAAAAGAGATGAGCAAGATAAGAGAAATAAAAAACGCAGAGCAGAAACCTGACTCGTGGCGCACCCATAACGATGTAGCACCCTGACACAGCATCAAAAAAGCCCGAGCCAGAAGGCCGGGCCTGAAAAACCGAATAAGCCGTAACCGCTACTGGCGGGTGATTACATAGGCATTATTCCCCATGCCAATGCCGACCCGGCAACTTGTAGAAAAATGGTGTCTGCTGCGGGTGTAGTTGGCAGGAATCGGCGAGTTGGCACACACAGTGAAACTGGATCTGTACTTATCGGCATACACCTGCGTGCTGCCGTTGACTGAGTTACCAGATCCAAAATTACAGGCCGGATTGTAGATGTTGGCGATAATCACAAAACCATCGTACACCCGGCTGTGATATCCGGCGCAAGTGTTAAACCGTGAACCGTCCTTCGGCGCTACAGTCAGAATGTAGGCATTGTCGCTGTGCTGCCAGCTGCCGCAATCGAAATTAACTGTAGTACTGGTGATGACATAGCCGTCAGGAATGAAGTCGCCCCGGCAAATGGTCATTCTTCTCGACTGCGCCCGGAACATGTCACTGAGACGCTCGTCAGACAACATCTGATCGCCCGGGATCTGATGGATCTGAGCATCCATATGATATTGGTCAATAAAGCTTTGCTCTTCATCACCGGCATGACTACTCGTGGTGCCAAGAACGCAGCCGGCCATTAACAACGCCAAAGTGTGTTTCAACATAGTGCTCTCTCTGAAATACCGTTGAAAACACAGAGTCTTAAAGCAAGCTCAAGCACAAAGATATGGCTGAGTAGTAAATATGCAATAAAGCTAATAACAAAACTGTACTGATAGTCAGCATGGTTACAGACTGGCGCCCTAGCTGTCACTGATGGCCTAGCCAGCCACTCATCGGTCACCGTGACAGAGAACGCATGTGCTGTAATAGATAGAGGAAGCCTCGCCTGCCAGAAACAAAGAACCCGCCATACGGCGGGTTCTTTTATCTTTTTCAGCAGGTGACGGGGCTGATTACATCATGCCGCCCATACCACCCATGCCGCCCATGGCAGCGCTCATGTCCGGCGCGTCAGCTTTAGGCAGCTCAGTGACCATGGCTTCGGTGGTGATCATCAGACCCGCTACAGAAGCGGCGAACTGCAGTGCAGAACGCGTCACTTTAGTTGGATCCAGGATACCCATTTCCAGCATGTCGCCGTACTCGCCAGTGGCCGCGTTATAACCGTAGTTACCTTCGCCACGCTTCACTTCGTTCGCCACGACAGACTCTTCATCGCCCGCGTTACGCACAATTTGACGCAGTGGTGCTTCCATGGCGCGCAGCGCTACACGGATACCGACAGTTTGCTCTTCATTGTCGCCAGTCAGATTAGTCACTTTAGAGGCTGCACGAACCAGAGCAACACCACCACCGGCAACCACGCCTTCTTCAACCGCAGCACGGGTTGCGTGCAGGGCATCTTCGACGCGGTCTTTTTTCTCTTTCATTTCAACTTCAGTCGCCGCACCGACTTTGATCACAGCAACACCGCCAGCCAGTTTGGCTACGCGCTCTTGCAGTTTCTCTTTGTCGTAGTCAGAGGTAGCGTCTTCGATTTGCTGACGGATCTGAGTCACACGGCCCTGAATCGCCACTTCTTCACCATGACCATCAATGATGGTGGTGTTTTCTTTAGTGATAGAGATACGCTTGGCCTGACCCAGATCTTCCAGCGTCACTTTATCCAGTTCCATGCCGATTTCTTCAGAAATCACAGTACCGGCAGTCAGCACCGCGATGTCCTGCAGCATAGCTTTACGGCGATCGCCAAAGCCTGGTGCTTTCACCGCCGCCACTTTCACAATGCCGCGCATGTTGTTCACCACCAGGGTAGCCAGTGCTTCGCCTTCAACATCTTCTGCGATAATCAGCAGAGGACGAGAGGCTTTCGCCACCGCTTCCAGTGTTGGCAGCAGCTCACGGATGTTAGAGATTTTCTTATCTACCAGCAGGATGAACGGGCTTTCCAGCTCGACACTGCCTGCTTCCTGGTTGTTGATGAAGTAAGGAGACAGGTAGCCACGGTCGAACTGCATACCTTCAACCACGTCCAGCTCGTCATGCAGAGCCTGACCTTCTTCAACAGTGATAACGCCGTCACGGCCGACTTTTTCCATCGCTTCGGCGATGATGTTACCCACGGTAGAATCGGAGTTGGCAGAGATAGTACCTACCTGCGCGATCGCTTTGCTGTCTGCACAAGGAGAAGACAGCGCTTTCAGTTCTTCTACCGCCGCAATCACGGCTTTATCGATACCGCGCTTCAGATCCATCGGGTTCATGCCCGCTGCGACCGCTTTCAAACCTTCGGTGATGATAGCCTGAGCCAGTACTGTGGCTGTAGTGGTACCGTCGCCCGCCGCATCATTGGCCTGAGACGCCACTTCTTTCACCATTTGTGCGCCCATGTTCTGGAATTTGTCTTCCAGTTCAATTTCACGCGCAACAGAAACGCCATCTTTAGTGATAACCGGCGCACCGAATGATTTATCCAGTACGACGTTACGGCCTTTAGGACCCAGGGTGACTTTTACGGCATCGGCCAGAACGTTGACACCTTCCAGCATTTTTACGCGAGCATCGTTACCGAATTTTACGTCTTTAGCAGCCATGTTTATCTTCCTTTCTTAATTCTTAATTCAAAGTGAATGGATTATTCAACGATTGCCAAGATGTCATTTTCAGACATGATGAGAACTTCTTTACCGTCGATCTTCTCAGACTTGGTGGCATAACCTTCAGCGAAAATAACGCTGTCGCCAACCTTAACGTCCAATGGCTGCACAGAACCATTCTCCAGAATGCGGCCCTTGCCTACAGCTAAGACTGTACCGCGGGTCGATTTTTCTGCAGCAGAACCAGTCAGAACGATGCCACCAGCAGATTTTGATTCAACTTCCTGGCGCTCAACGATCACTCGGTCATGTAAAGGACGAATATTCATCGGGTCGTCTCTCCTGATTTTGGTAATATTTATGGGTTGTTAGAAAGCAGGACGGTGTTTGGTTCCATCCCGCCAAAACTGATACTTAGACATGTTGGGTCGTTTTTCTGGAACCCAAGTCCTGACGATGATTTTTTTTACTTTTTGTGCCAGATTTTTTGCCCGATCACATTCTTTGCATTAGGGTGTGCAGGCAAAGACAGATCTGAGAGCCTTATGACCCAAACTGTACGACCTGATAAACACGGTTTACTGTCCGATCCTATCCCGGAAGTCCTGCGACGCCTGACCATCCCTATGGTGTTTGGCATGGTCGCTATCCTGATGTTTAATCTGGTCGATACCTTTTTCATTGCTTTGCTGGGTACCCAGGCTCTGGCGGCGGTCAGTTTCACCTTTCCGGTCACGTTTGCCATCAACTCCATCACCATGGGCGTGGGCGTCGGGTTATCAGCCTGCATTGGCCGCCTGCTGGGCAGCGGTAGCAGCCAGGCGGCGGCCAGAGTCTCCAGCCATGGTTTGTTACTGGCATTGCTGTTGGTGATCCTCGCTGTGATCGCTGGACTGCTGACCATCAATCCGCTGTTCCGCCTGCTGGGCGCGGAAGACAGCCTGCTGCCGATTATTCATGACTATATGGAAGTCTGGTATCTGGCGATCCCGCTGCTGGTCATTCCCATGGCCGGTAACAGTGCTATCCGGGCTACAGGCGATGCGAAATCGCCGGCAAAAATCATGATGCTGGCCGGAGTGATCAACGGCGTGCTCGATCCCCTGCTGATTTTTGGCTACGGCCCTTTTCCGGAACTGGGAGTGCGCGGCGCAGCCATTTCAAGCGGCGTTAGCTGGGCGTTTGCATTAGTCTGGTCGTTACGGATATTGATTGTGCGCGAAAAGCTGCTGGCGATACCGGATCTCCGGCTGATCGTTGCCGACTGGCGACAGATACTGCACATAGGAACCCCGGCCGGGCTGTCCAACGCCCTGGCACCTTTATCCAATGCCCTGGTGATGGTCTTGCTGGCCAGCCAGGGCACCGCCTCTGTCGCAGCCTATGGCGCGGCTATACGGGTGGAATCGTTGCTGATGCTGGTCATGTTCGCCCTGAGCTCAGCCCTGATGCCTTTCATGGCGCAGAATTTCGGCGCAAAACAGCCCAGACGGGCCTTTGATGCCCTGTTCACGGCCATGAAATTCGCGTTGGGCTTTCAGTTGCTGGTGTTTGTGATGATGGTGCCGCTGAGCTGGCCCATATCGCTCATGTTCAGCCAGGATGAAGCGGTGCAGACCCAGCTTTGGCATTACCTGATACTGGTACCGGCCAGCTACGGATTGCTGGCCGTGTGCATGCAATTGATCAATGCCCTGAATGCCATGCATCTGTCCTTTCAGGCACTGTTGTGGAATCTGATCCGTCTGTTCGGTTTGTTGCTGCCGGCAGCCTGGGTTGGCAGCCGGTTAAATGGTACTGAAGGATTATTTACCGGGATCGCCGTAGCCAATCTGCTGTGCGGTCTGGCGGCACTGGGGTATGCACGCAGGCTGCACCGGCAACATGTCAGTTCAGGGCACCAACATGACGCGGGCTCGTCTTCACGCTCGTGATAGCTGCCACTGACAGTTGCGCGTTTAATGGATTCCCGCCTACGCGGGGATGACATTTATTTCATTTAAATCAACAACCTAACAAATCACTCAGTGCAGCCGGTGCTGATCATCGTCATCTGATTTGTCTTTCTTCTCTTTCTCGTCTTTGTCTTTGCGCTCATATTCGCCGTCAAATACATCACCGTTTTGATCGCGGTGGAATGGATCGCGGTCTGAAAACGGCCCTTGCGGACCAAAGCCACCGCCAAAGCCGCTCTGATGCATGCTCTGCACTTTCACTTTAGTCATCAGAAACTTCGCCAGCGCGGCACGAGGCCCGGGCAGTAACACCACCAGCCCCATAGCGTCAGTCATAAAGCCCGGTGTCAGCAGCAGCACACCGGCTACCGCTAGCATCACACCTTCCACAATTTGCTGGGCGGGCAATTCCCCCTTATTTAGCCTGTCCTGCACCGACATCAGGGTCGCAATACCCTGGCTGCGAACCAGTGAAGCGCCGACCACGGCCGTCAGCAGTACAAGCAACAGGGTCGGCCACAGACCAATGACACCGCCAACCTGTACAAACAGGGCGATCTCTATGATGGGAACCAGAATGAATAAAAACAAAAGTACCGGAAACACAAACACCCCTTATATAAGGCTGGCGATTATTGAGGAAACGGCTGTCCACAGTTGAGCTGCAGCCGCATTGCGTAAAGATGCCGACTATGATGGCGAGATTGCCCTGATTTTCAACCATAGCAGCAGAGGCTTTTAGCTGGATCACCTTTTCTGCATCGATTTTTTGCCACTGACTCGGCTGAGGCTCCGAAACCAACAGCGGTTAGTGCACTTCGCCAAGCCTGCCGGGAGCTATAATTGCCTGAGAACACAGACAATGAAACTCTGCCTGATATCTCGGGTCTGACACATAGTCCCCATATGGGGTATATTGGCGACATGAAGGCGCCATCTTCAAGCCTATGACCCGAGACTGAACGAGCCCGAATCCGATGACTATACTGCGACACTTGCCCATTACGCGTTTATTTGTCTTCTGCCTGCTGATACTCAGCCTGCCGCTGCGGGCGGAATTTTCTCTGCCGGGGCTGACAGGTTCATCGAGTCAGAACAGTTTTGTCCCTGTTGATCAGGCCTTTGCCTTTAACTTTTCGCAGAACACCGATCAACTGGTGCTCGACTGGCAGGTCAAACCGGGTTACTACCTGTATCAGCATCAGTTTTCTGTGGTGGCAAACGGGGCAACCATAGGCGATATCCGTTTGCCGGCAGGCACACCCTACAAAGATGAGTTTTTCGGCGAGGTACAGATATACCCTGAATCTCTGGCACTCACAGTGCCCATTGTACAGGCCAGTGACAACGCGACCCTGACCGTCCGTTATCAGGGCTGTGCCAAGGCCGGTTTCTGTTATCCCCCCGAAACCCGCGAGGTGCCTCTGTTTGCTACCGCCTCCGCCGCGGGTACGCCGTTGTCTGGCCAGGAGCCGGTCAAAGCCAAGCTGATAGTAAGCACTGACAATCAAACAGCAACAGTGGCATCATCCGGCTCAGCCGGACAACCGCTCAGCAGCAGTGCGCCACTGAGCCAGCAGGATCAACTGGCCAGCGATCTGGCGCAGCAGTGGTGGACGCCGCTGCTGTTTCTGGCGCTGGGCATAGGGCTGGCGTTCACGCCCTGTGTGCTGCCTATGTACCCGATCCTGACCGGTATCGTGTTGGGCCGTGGCCAGCTCAGCAGCGGACGCACGTTCACTCTGGCTTTCACCTATGTCCAGGGTATGGCACTGACATACACCTTACTGGGGTTAGTGGTCGCTTCGGCGGGCATGCAGTTTCAGGCTGCCTTGCAACATCCTTATGTCCTGATTGGCCTGAGCATTCTCTTTGTCGTATTGGCATTGTCTATGTTCGGCGTCTACAACCTGCAACTCCCTTCCAGTGTGCAGACCTGGCTGAATCAGCTGAGCAATCAGCAGAAAGGCGGCCAGCTCGGCGGCGTATTTGCGATGGGCGCCATTTCCGGACTGGTTTGCTCGCCGTGCACCACGGCGCCCTTGTCCGGCGCCTTGATTTACGTTGCCCAAAGCGGCGACTTACTGACTGGCGCGGTCGCACTGTATGCTCTGGCGATGGGGATGGGGATCCCGCTGATGCTGGTCGCCATGTTCGGTAACCGCCTGCTGCCGAAAGCAGGCGCCTGGATGGACAGCGTTAAAATATTCTTCGGCCTGGTGCTGCTGGCTGTGCCGCTGTTCCTGCTGGAACGCATTCTGCCCGCAAACCTGATGCCGTATTTATGGGCCGCATTCGGACTGGGTGCCTTCGGTTGGTTGTATCATGTGAAACAAGGTATGGCCCATTCCTGGCGCAGCAGTCTGGTGGGTGTCATCGCCATTATTGGTCTGCTCGTTTCCCTGCAGCCCGTCTATCAGGGACTGACAGGCACTCAGCCACAGACCGTGCAGCAGAACGCACCAGAGATCAGCTTCCAGCGCGTGGCCAGTATGGATGAACTCAATTCAGCGCTGGCTCAGGCCAAAGCCGAAGGTAAACCTGTGATGCTGGATTTTTACGCTGACTGGTGTGTCGCCTGCAAAGAGTTCGATAAGTACACTTTCCACGATGCCAGCGTGGCGCCAGAATTACAGCGTTTCGTCCTGTTGCAGGCCGACGTCACCGACACGAATCCGGACGACATCAAGCTGCTGCAAAAGATGAATGTGCTGGGTCTGCCGACGCTGGATTTCTGGCATGCTGATGGTGAACAGGCTCCGAAAGCCCGCCTGACCGGTTTCGTTGAAGCTGAGCCCTTTCTCGATCACCTGAAAGCCAACCAGCTGATAGGCCAGTAAGCAGAAAAGTATTCTCTTAAAGCATAAAATACCCCCCAAATACACACGGGAACGGATCCAGTTCGTATCTTGGGGGGGAACAAATTGATCTGGCATTTCAGCAATGCTAGCGTTAGGAAAAACAAGAAGCTTAATGTCATGGACGCTCAGTACACTATAGTCATTGCCGATGACCACCCGCTGTTTCGAAACGCCCTGTTTCAGTCAGTACACATGGCGGTCAGCAAGGCCAATCTGCTGGAAGCAGACTCTCTTGATACACTGTTACAGCTGCTTGATAAAGAACCGGATGTTGATCTTTTGCTGCTGGATTTAAAAATGCCGGGTGCCAACGGCATGTCCGGTCTGATCCAGCTTCGCGCCCAGCACCCGGAACTGCCGGTCGTGGTGGTGTCTGCCAATGAAGAAGCTTCCGTCATCCGCCAGGTCCGTCATCACGGTGCTTTTGGCTTTATTCCCAAATCCAGCGATATGCGTGAACTTATCAGCGCACTGAATCAGGTGCTGGACGGAGAGCCTTATTTTCCGCCGGGTATCGGTGAAGATGAAGACAACCCCGAGCTGGATGCACTGGCGGCCCGCATCGCCACCCTGACTCCGCAACAGTACAAGGTCCTGTGCATGCTGTCCGATGGCCTGCTCAACAAGCAGATCGCCTACGAACTCAATGTCTCTGAAGCCACCATCAAGGCGCACATGACGGCCATTTTCCGTAAGCTCGGGGTAAAAAACCGCACTCAAGCGGTTATCCTGTTAAATGAGCTCAGTGACGAGTAAGTAATCACTCACCGTTATCACCTTGTTCCGCCTCTTCTTCTGGCAGGCGTAAGCCGACCTTAGTGACCTGCCAGTCGGCGATATCTGCCACCACCCAATGCAAGCCATTCCACTCAAAGTTATCCCCCAGTACCTGATTGGTCCCCAGATGCTGAATAACCAGATCTTTCAGTGTCATAGCTGGATTGACTTCCCCTAACTCCAGACCATAAGCGATGGCGACATCAGCCAGCCGGGCTTCGGCATCCAGAAAAAAGTCACCAAAGAAACGCGCCAACTCGGCTTTCTCTGGGGCTTCACTGAACAGCTGACTCAGGGCTTCCAGATCTTTCTCCTGCGCCAGCACACACAAGGTATCCCCCTCTTCCAGCCGGGTACTGCCCGATGGGTGCAGCAATTGCTGCTCGCGGAACACAGCCGCAATCCGGGTGCCCAGCGGGAGTGACAAGTTACGTAAAGGCTCACCGATACACCACTTATCGGCTTTCATTTTGTAGACAAACAGCTCCCACTCACTGGTTGGAAACACTTCCACCCCGGTGCGGAACACAGGTTCGGGACGAGGCGGCAGCTCGACTTTGGCCAGCGACATGGCTTTGGTGAGGGTTCCCCCCTGCAGGATCAGCGATACCATGACCACGAAAAAAGCCAGATTGAAATACAACTGAGCATTGGGCAGTCCGGCCATCATAGGAAAAACCGCCAGGATAATGGGCACGGCGCCGCGCAGGCCCACCCAGGAAATAAACCATTTTTCCCGTGCCGTGAAGCTGCGAAACGGCAGCAGGCTGATCCAGACCGATATCGGACGAGCAAAGACAATCATCCCGAACGCCAATGCCAGTCCGGGCAGTGCAATCGCAATCAGATTTGACGGGGTGACCAGCAGCCCTAGCACCAGGAACATACAAATCTGGCTGAGCCAGGTCATGCCATCCAGCACATTGAGAATAGAATGACGGCAGCGGGTCGGACGATTACCCAGCAGCAACCCCACCAGATAGATGGATAAAATACCGCTGCCGCCCAAGGTGTTTGAAATGGCAAAGATCATCAATCCGCCGCTGACCGCCAGAATTGAGTACAGCCCCTCTGGCAGATGATTACGATTAATCAGGCGCCACAACAGCCAGCCTCCCGCCAGTCCGGCGATGGCACCTATGCCAAACTGCTTGACGAAACTCAGGGCCAGAAAACCGGCGCTGAACTCAGTTCCCTGACTGCTGAGCACCGCAATCAGGGTCACGGTCAGAAACACCGCCATGGGATCATTGGTGCCCGATTCAATCTCCAGGGTCGAGCCTACCCGCTCATTCAGGCTACGCCCTTTGAGCAGGGAAAACACCGCCGCGGCATCGGTTGAGCCGACAATCGCGCCAACCAGAATGCCCTGCAGCGGCTCCAGATCAAACAACCAGGTTGCCATCAGGCCGGTCAGCGCGGTAGTGATCGCTACCCCTAAGATGGCCAACGCCACGGAGGGCCATAAGGCGACCCGGAAACTGGCCACCCGGGTCCGCATGCCGCCATCAAGCAGAATAATCGCCAGCGCCAGGTTACTGACCAGATACGCCACAGAATAATCATCAAACAAGATACCGCCCGGGCCGTCTTCACCGGCCATCATGCCGACGATCAGAAACACCAGCAGAATTGGAATGCCTAATTTGGATGATACCGGGCTCAGGAGAACACTTAACGTAATCAGTAAAGCGCCAACCAGAAAAAAACCGTTAATGGTAATCGCGTCCACTCATCCTCCAAAGATTATTATTAATTCAGCAACCTGCTAACAAACCGGTTGCTCCTGTATTTTGCCCTAATATACAGCGACATTAAGAAAACTATATGTAAACAATTCCCCGACATTGTCAGTATTTAACGCTTACCAAACACTGTTTCGCCCGCGAATATTCGGAACGGAGTCATGGTAACCGCCTTATCTTTATCTGCTGACCGCCTTATACTTTCGGCTAACTTAACAGCAATTTAACATCCCATTTTTCTTGAGTCATATCACTAACTTTCTAAATTTAGCTGACATTTGATGGTTTTTTGCCCGACTAAAGTTGCACTGTGCGTCTTCAATAAGCTTGCTATTGTCATCACGTAACATTTTTATAACTGAAAAATGACTGACCATAGTAAGGAGATGACCATGGCGTTTGAATCCAAGGAGCAAGCGCAAGCCTACTGGAAGGAGAACCTGACGATTATGGGTTCTTTGCTTGCCATCTGGTTCCTCGTGTCATACGGGGCCGGTGTGTTGTTTGTGGATGTCCTGAACCAGTTTCAGCTGGGCGGCTTTAAGCTCGGTTTCTGGTTTTCACAACAAGGTTCCATTTACATCTTTGTCGCATTGATATTTGTCTATGTCTACAAGATGAATGCGCTGGACCGCAAATTCAACGTTCACGAGGATTAAGGGAGTAGTCACTCATGGATATTCAAACCTGGACCTTCATACTGGTTGGTCTGTCTTTCGCACTCTATATCGGGATCGCAATCTGGTCCCGCGCCGGATCTACCAGCGAGTTCTACGTGGCCGGCGGTGGTGTCCACCCTGTTGCTAACGGCATGGCGACTGCTGCTGACTGGATGTCTGCCGCTTCGTTCATTTCTATGGCAGGTATCATTTCGTTCGCCGGCTATGACGGCGGTGTGTACCTGATGGGCTGGACCGGCGGTTATGTGCTGCTGGCACTGTGCCTTGCCCCTTACCTGCGTAAATTCGGCAAGTTCACTGTGCCAGACTTCATCGGCGACCGTTATTACTCCCGCACTGCCCGTATGGTAGCTGTGTTCTGTGCCATCTTTGTTTCTTTCACCTATGTAGCAGGACAAATGCGTGGCGTGGGCGTGGTTTTTGCCCGCTTCCTGGAAGTCGACATTAACGTCGGTATCATTATTGGTATGGCTATCGTGTTCTTCTATGCGGTCATGGGCGGCATGAAAGGCATTACCTATACCCAGGTTGCACAGTACTGCGTGCTGATCTTTGCCTTCATGGTTCCTGCCATCTTCACCTCTATCATGGTCACCGGCTCTGCGATTCCGCAAATCGGCTTCGGTTCGACCATCAGTGGGACGGATGTCTACCTGATGGACAAGCTGGAAGGACTGAGTACCGAACTGGGCTTCACCTCCTACATCGACGGCTCCAAGAGCATGGTAGATGTGTTCTTCATCACCGCGGCTCTGATGGTAGGTACGGCGGGTCTGCCGCACGTGATCATCCGTTTCTTCACCGTGCCTCGCGTAAAAGATGCCCGTATTTCTGCTGGTTGGGCACTGCTGTTCATTGCCTTCCTGTACACCACGGCGCCAGCTGTGGCAGCGTTTGCCCGTATCAATATGTTTGAAACCTTAAATGGTCCGGACATGCAGGGTGTCGCGGCAGAACAAGCACCAAGCTGGGTAACCAACTGGGAGAAAACCGGTCTGGTAGCCTGGGAAGACAAAAATGGCGACGGCAAAATGTTCTACTCTGGCGATGAGCGTAACGAGATGAACATCAACCGTGACATCATAGTACTGGCAAGTCCTGAGCTGGCCAAACTGCCAAACTGGGTTGTTGCCCTGCTGGCAGCGGGTGGTCTGGCCGCGGCACTGTCGACGGCGGCCGGTTTGCTGCTGGTGATTTCCACTTCGGTGGCGCATGACCTGCTCAAGAAAGGCTTCAAACCGAATATGACGGATAAACAGGAGCTGAGGGCGGCCCGGATAGGGGCAGCGCTGGCCATTATCGGTGCTGGCTATCTGGGGATTAACCCACCAGGCTTTGTGGCACAGGTGGTAGCCTTCGCCTTCGGTCTGGCGGCATCGTCCTTCTTCCCGGCGATTATCATGGGCATCTTCTACAAGAAGATGAATAAAGAAGGCGCTATCGCCGGTATGCTGAGCGGTATCCTGTTCACCGCGGCTTACATCATTTACTTCAAGTTCATCAACCCTGCGGCCAGCACCCCGGACAACTGGTGGTTCGGCATCAGTCCTGAAGGAATTGGTACACTGGGTATGTGTGTGAACTTTGTGGTATCAATTGTCGTGAACAAGTTCACGGCAGAAGTCCCGGAAGATGTACAGGAGCTGGTGGAATCTATCCGTTATCCGAAAGGGTCTGGTGAAGCTCACAGCCACTAAACAACACCGACATAATAACAACACTCAGTAGCAACAAATGGGGGAAACCCCGCTCGCTGACGGAGCCATGATGGCTCCGTTTTTTTGTGCGCAGAATGACAGTTAAGCCACTGAGTGAAACCCCTTCTCTCATCCCGCGAAAGCAAAGATCCACTGGATGGATACAGAAAAGATAGCAAACGGCTTCAACTGATCCTGGCCTGCGCGTACTGGTTCAGCAAAGAGCGCAGTTTCAGCGGTTTCACCGGCTTACTGATAAAGGCAAAGCCTTTACTGCGGATCGTTTGCTGGTTTTCCGGCAATCGGTCGGCACTGATGATCACACCTTTAAACACCTCTCCCAGCTTGGCTTCACACAGGATCAGTACATCCAGCCCCGTTTCCAGTTCAGTCAGGTGATAGTCACTGAAAATGACATCTGGTATCCAGCCATCATTACATTGCTCCAGCGCGGCCGACACAGATTCCGCCAGCCGGATGTCACATCCCCAGCGGTTCAGCAGACTTTCCATACCTGTCAGTATGTCTTTCTCATTGTCGACACAGAGCACCCGGGTGCCGTACAGTGGCAACGGCTGTTCCGGCGCTGCCTGCGGTTTTTCTTTCGGCAGATGCATCGCCTGCCCCCGGCGCACAGACAGTGCGAACACTGTCCCCTCGCCCAGCCAGGACCGCAATGACAACGGATGATCCATCACCCGGCTGATCCCCCGGGCGATTGCCAGCCCGAGACCAAGACCGTGATCCCCGCGTCCGCGGTCTATACGGGTGAACTCATCAAAAATATTGGCCTGTTTCTCTTGCGGTATTCCGGGGCCGTTATCCCAGACTTCTATCCTGAGCTGGCTGCCAACCCGCCTAACACCCAGCAGCACTTTACCGCCAGGGTTATAGCGAAAAGCATTAGTCAGGAAGTTTTGCAGCGCCCGGCGCAGCAGCTTAGGATCGGAATGCACCAGCGCCTTGCTGTCTACCACGGAAAAATCTATACCCTGCTGTTTTGCCAGCGCACTGAACTCGGCATTAAGATTATTGAACACATCACTGAGCGGGAAAACGTGGACATTGACCTGCAGTTTTCCGGCCTCCAGACGCGATACATCGAGCAAATCACCAATCAAATCTTCCGCAGCCCCCAGGGCACTTTCGATATGGTGTGCCAGTTTTGTGCTTTCTTCATCCTTGGCCACCTCAGACAGCGACGATGAAAACAGACGAGCCGCATTGAGCGGCTGCATCAGATCGTGGCTGACCGCGGCCAGAAAGCGGCTTTTCGAGTGTGCCTGCTGCTCGGCATGCTGAGTAGCCGAGACCAGCCGGCGGTTCAGCTGTTCCAGCTCTTGCGTTCGCTGCCGCACCCTGGCCTCCAGATTTTCATTGGCTTCTTTGAGCGCTTCCTCTGCCTGACGAAATGCCGTGATATCGGTAAAGCTCATGACGAAGCCGCCACCCGGCATCGGATTACCCTGCACTTCAATCACCCGCCCGTCCGGCCGGATCCGGGAAGAGGTATGTGCCGTGCCGTGCTGCAGGTGCTTTACCCGCTTGGCGACATGGACTTCAGGATCCCCCGGTCCGCACAAACCCAGACGCGCGTTATGGCGGATCACATCCGCAATCGGCCGCCCGACCTGAATCAAACCGGGCGGGAAAGAAAACAGTTCCAGATAACGCTGGTTCCAGGCCACCAGCCGCAGCTGTTTATCCACTACGGCAATCCCCTGGCTGATGTGCTCAATGGCGCCTTGCAGCAGTCCGCGGCTGAAATCAAACAATTCAGAAGCTTCATCGACTATGGTGGCCACTTCTTCCAGCTGCATGTTGCGCCCCTGCAACGCAGAGGTCAGCACTAGGCGGGCCGAAGAGGCGCCAAAAACCCCCGCCAGTACCCGTTCGGTATGGCGAATCAGGCTGGCCGGCGCCTGCTGCTGGGGCTGAAAATTAAACTGGTGTTGCTGGGCAAAGTGAGTGAAGGCCTGACGCATCCGCTTGCGGCCGACAAACCGCGCCGCCAGGAGTTCAAGCTCAGACACTGTCACTCTGGCCTGGTACAGACGGGCGTCATCGGCCTCCGGCATGGGGGCGCCGACAAAAGTGGCCGCCTGCAGGCGCTCTGTCAGTGATGAGCGGGTCACCATAGACACCAGAACGTATAGCAGCAGGTTGGTCGTCAGACTGATCAGCATGCCCCAGTCCACTGTGGTCAACTCGCTCAGTACCGGCAGAGCCGGGGGTGTCAGCAACCACAGCAACAGGTTAGTGTCGGCACTGCCGGCCAGCATACCCGTCTGGCTCATCAGGGTGATCACCCACAGCGCGGTGCCGCCCAGCATACCGGCATAGACACCGTTGCGGTTGCCTTCGCGCCAGTAAATCCCCCCCAGCAACGCCGGTGCGAACTGGGCAATCGCCGCAAAGGATAACAACCCGATCGCCGACAGCGATTCGATTTCATCCAGCACTTCATGGAAGCCCCAGGCCGCCAGCAGCAGCAGCAGAATCAGGCCGCGGCGGATATTGAGCAGCAGTCCGGAAAACGCCGCATGGTTACGGCTCGACACTCGCAGCCGGCGCAGCAACAACGGCAGCACCAGATCGTTGGATGCCATAATGGCCAGTGCTATGGTCGAGACAATCACCATGCCGCTGGCCGCTGAGGTGCCGCCCAGAAAAGCCAGCAAGGCGATGGTGTCAGCCCCTTGCAGCAAAGGCAGGTTGATCACATAGGTATCGGCTGCGACATCCGGCAGCAGCACTTTTCCGGCCAGTGCCAGCGGAATCACAAATATTCCCATCAGTAACAGATACACAGGGAATACCCGGCGGGCGAGATGCAGATCCGGGGCGTGGGTATTTTCCACCACAGTCGTATGGAACTGGCGCGGCAGACAGATGATCGCCGTCATGGTCAGCAAGGTATGAATAATAAAACTGCCGGCATTGATATCCATGGATGGCAGCACAGACACGTCCAGCTGGCTCAGTTCCAGTGCCGGTATGTCCCACCACAACAGCATGACAAACAGCCCCACCACCAGAAAGGCCGCCAGTTTGATCAAAGATTCAAACGCCACCGCCATCATCATGCCGCGATGGTGCTCAGTGGTATCGAGATGACGGGTGCCGAACAGCACAGTAAATGCGGCCAGCGCCAGTGTCACCAGCCAGGCGATATCACCGTCATTGAGCATACTGTTGCGGGTCAGATCCGGGGCAACCTGGGCCAGCCCCATGGTGATCCCCCGCAACTGCAGGGCGATATAAGGCAGAATACCGGCAGTGGCAATCAGGGTGACCAGTACCGCCAGCCCCTGAGACTTGCCATAGCGGGCGGCGATAAAATCGGCAATCGAGGTAATATGCTCGCGCTTGGCGATCAGAATCAGGCGGGCAAAAATACGCCAGCCAAAGGTGAAGACCAGAATGGGCGCCAGATATATCGGCAGAAACGACCACAGATCCCGGCTGGCCTGACCGACAGTGCCGTAAAACGTCCAGGAAGTGCAATAGACCGCAATCGACAGACTGTATATCCAGGGGCGCCAGCGGGACATCCATCCGGCATGTTTATCGCCGTACCAGGCAATAAGAAACAATAGCCCAAGATAGGCCAGTGATACCGGCACGACTATCCATCCCTGCTCCATAGGATCTCCCTGAAAAATGTTCCCTGATTCGGCCCCGTGCCTGGGGCCGAGTGTACCTCACTCTCGGGTGAGTATCCGTCCGGCAGGTCACATCTCACCGGCCAGGCTGTATGACTTAATGCACTTCGCGCGCCGCTGCCCGTTCCGCCTGAGGCGACTCATCAATTTTCATCAGCAATACCGGCAGCCCCATCACGGCCATCAGCCAGAACACATCGGCTCCCCACCAGCCGTATCCCCAGCCGCTCAGGGTGGTCAGCGCCGCCATTACCGCGCCCAGCGGCAAGGCATTGTACAGCGCCTGCAGGGCAACCATCTGGTGGCTTTGCGCATGCTGGATATAACGAATCGCCGCCAGATGCGCCGCCGCAAAGGTCACCCCATGCAGCGCCTGCGTCAGCACCAGCATCGGCAGTTCTGTCATGGTCGCGGTCAGTCCCCAACGCAACAAGACACCCGCCGCCGCCAGCCGGAACATGGCTGCCACACTCCAGCCGGCAAACAACCGCTTGCTGAGTGCAAACACCGCAACCTCAGCGATCACACTGAAACTCCACAAATAACCACTCACCGCTTCGCTGTAACCGATCGTTTTCCAGTACATGGCGCTGAAGCTGTAATACGCGGCGTGGCTTCCCTGCAGCAGGGCCACAATGATCAGAAAACGCATCACCCGTTTATCGCGCAGAATCCCCAGTAACGGAGGCCGGGGCTGACGTACTGTGGTGGCTTCGCTTGGCAACACAGTTGGTTGGCGCAACGACAATAACAGGGCGGCAGCCAGCCCGCCAACCGCCACCCAGGGGATCACCGCCGCGCCAAACTCGGCAGCCGCCATACCGGCTATGGTCGAACCGACAATAAAAGCGATCGATCCCCACAGCCGGGTTCGACCATAGTCTAAATGCCCGTGTTTGGCGTAATAATTAGCCAAACTGTCTGTCAGCGGGATCACCGGCCCGACGAGAATATTAAACAGCACAATCACGGCTGTCAGTGCGATCAAATTGCCGCTGACCATCACAAATGACACGCAGCAGATCAAACTGAGTACCGCCAGCCAGCGCAACGCCGGCAACAGATGCTCCACCTGGTGCACCCTGGGCGTCAGCACCATATTGGCAAAGCAGCGCACCCCCAGGCCCAGGCCCAGCAACACGCCGATATCACCGGCTGGTATGCCCAGAGAATTCAGCCAGACGGCCCAAAACGGCAGATACACGCCATAGTTAAAGTAAAAGCCGAACATATACTGCGCTGTCCAGCCAAACGGGCTACTTCTTAACATCCCAAAACCCTGCTGCATGAAAATGGTCGCCATTATGCCTGTCCAGCACATGGCAGGAAAGGCGGCAGCAACGTTATTGGCCCTGAAGCCGTACATTATCCCGCCTTTAACCGCACAACAGCGGTTTGGTCGTCCCCTAGACTAAAGTCGGCTGGAGCAAAAGCGGGCACTGGGCGACACTGCTTAGCAGAGGAGTCACCATCACCACTGTGCACACCCGCGCCACCCGCGCTAGCACCACAAAGTGAGAGAGTAATGCCGGATACCTTTAATACGTCACTGATCCCTTTTGACCGGCTGGATGGCAGCCAGCAGGACGCACTGCTCAAAGCGCTGGATGTGGCATATTTTCGCAGCGGAGGGGTAATCATCCGGGCCGGCGATCCCTGCCAGTCGCTGCACATCATAATCAAAGGCAGCGTGGAAGAAACCTCGGCTGACCGGCAAGAGCACTATGCCCACTACACCACAGATGACCTTTTTGATGTGCGTGCCCAGTTCAGCGGCCACAGCCGCCATCAGTACCGGGCCACAGAAGATACGCTGTGCTACCTGCTCCCTCAGGCCCATTTTACCGCGCTGTGCCAGCAGAATCCGGCATTTGCGGCTTATTTCAACAGCGATCTGGCCACCCGCCAGCAACTGCTTGAACAGGCCCATCAGCAACAGAATCTGGCAGAATTTATTCTGACCCGTGTCCGCCAGGACAACATTCAGCCCTGTCTGATCCTGCCAGCCGGCACAGATCTGCGTACTGCCACCGAACACATGCGCCAGCGCAACTGTGACGCGGCTTTTACCCTAGTGGATGACACGACTGAGCAGGCCGAACACAGGTTTGGCATTGTCACCCGCACCGATCTGCTGCACGCCGTGATGCTGGATAATCGGACTGCCGACACAGCGGTCGGCCAGATAGCTTCCTCACCGGTGATCAGCATTGAACTGGGTGCATATCTGTTCAAGGCCATGATTACCATGACCCGGCACAAGGTCAAACGCGTGCTGGTCACACAGGGCAATGATATCGCCGGTATGCTGGATATGACTCAGGTACTGAGCCTGTTTTCCACCCATTCCCATGTACTGGCGCTGCGTATTGCCCGCGCCACCCGCATAGAGGAACTGGCACTGGCGGCAGCCAGCCAGCAGGCACTGGTAGAGACACTGTTCAACAACGGCATTCATACCCGTTTTTTGATGGAACTGATTGCCAGTATTAATGAACAGATTATTGAAAAAGCGTTTCAGCTGGTGGTGCCAGAGCAATGGCAGCCGCTCTGTTGCCTGTTGGTGCTGGGCTCAGAAGGCCGCGGTGAGCAAATTCTGAAAACCGATCAGGATAACGCCCTGATCCTCGCTGATGGCGTCGACTGGCCCGAGTGCCGGACTGTAATGGCGCAACTGAGCGACACCCTGTGTCAGCTCGGCTACCCGCCCTGCCCCGGAAAAGTCATGGTCAATAATCCTAACTGGGTCCAGAGTGTCTCCGGCTGGCAACACACCCTGCAAACATGCTGCGATAAAGGGGATGAAACCGCCATGATGACGCTGGCGATCCTGGCGGATGCTCAGGCCGTTGCCGGTAACAGGCAACTGCTGGCACCGGTCAAAAACCGCCTGCATCAAAGACTCAGCAGCCAGGAATTACTGCTGGCAACCTTTGCCCGCCCGGCGCTCAAGTTCAGCGTCCCCCTGACCCTGTTCGGCCAGATCAAACGCGGTAAAAGCGGACCGGACATCAAACGTGGCGGTATTTTCCCGATTGTTCACGGCATCAGAACCCTGGCACTCGAACACGACGTGACAGACACCAACACCTTTCGCCGCCTGGCCGTGCTGGAACAGCACCAGGTGCTGGAGCCGAGTACGGCGTCCAATCTGAGCGAAGCACTGAAACTTTTCATCCGTCTCAGGCTGCGCCAGCAGCTCAGCCTGCCACCGGGCTCGGCCTCAGCCGGACAGCATCATCTGCTGGATCTGGCCACACTCAGCCGGGCGGAACGTGATCTCTTGCGACACAGCCTGCATGTGGTGAAAAAATTTAAAGAATGGCTCGGCTATCACTACCAGCTCAGAGACTGATACTAAGGAATGGTGAGATGAAATGAATATTCTGCGTCGTTGGTGGTATCAGTACAAATTCCGCCATCACCCGATACACACCCTGTTTCAGCGCTATAGCGGCGATGAGCTGGTGTCGGTTGACTGTGAAACCACCAGCCTGGATCCCGCCAGCGCAGAGCTGGTGACTATCGCGGCCACCCGCATCAAAGCTAATCGGATTCTGACCAGTGAGTCACTGTATCTGACCCTGAGTCCACCCGATAGCCTGAGTGCGGCCTCGGTCACCATCCACAAGATGCGCCATCAGGATCTCAGTCACGGCCTGGCGCCCAGAGAGGCCCTGACACTGCTGCTTGAGTTCATCGGCAACCGGCCCCTGGTCGGCTACCACATCCGTTATGACAAGGCGATTCTCGACCGCTATTTCAAGCGTCTGTTCGGCTTTGCCCTGCCCAATAAACTGGTAGAAGTCAGCCACCTGTACCATGAGCAGCTTGAGCGCCAGTTGCCCAATACCTGTTACGATCTGAGCCTTGAAGCCATCAGCCGTCATTTGGGACTGCCGCACCCCGAGCGGCACGATGCCTTGCAGGACAGTATTACTGCCGCCCTGATCTATGTCCGGCTCAAGCACGGGGATCTGCCCGCTCTGACCTCGCCCTTATGAGTTTTTTGCTCGCCACTCCTCCAACCAGCCTGGCGGAAAATAATGTAAGCCAATGCAAATACACAGAAAAAGCCATGACAGCGCACACTCATCCTAAAGTCTAATTGAGCCTGTTCCGAATCTGGCTCAAGTTAACACAACTATAATGATCAATGATCCGGTCCGCGCAGGACGAAGACGGAAACACAAGGAGAATGAGATGAGTGAGGTTCATGTTTACCCTGTCAACCAGCAGATTGCTGAGCGGGCTCATATCACGGAAGAGCAATACAGCGACATGTACCAGCAATCTGTCAGCGACCCGGAAGCCTTCTGGCGTGAGCATGGTAAGATTGTTGACTGGATCACCCCGTACAACAAAATTAAACAAACCTCTTTCGATACCGGCCATGTCAATATCAAATGGTTTGAAGACGGCACACTGAACGTCTCCGCCAACTGTCTCGACCGTCACCTGGCAACCCGCGGCGATCAGCCTGCCATCATCTGGGAAGGCGACGACCCGGCCGATGACGCTACCCTGACTTATAACCAACTGCACCAGCAGGTCTGCCAGTTCGCCAACGCCCTCAAAGCACAAGGGGTCAAAAAAGGCGACGTGGTTTGCCTTTACATGCCTATGGTTGCTGAAGCCGCGGTGGCCATGCTGGCCTGTACCCGCGTCGGTGCGGTACACACTATCGTATTCGGTGGCTTCTCACCGGAAGCACTCGCGGGCCGTATCATAGATTCAAAAGCCAAAGTCGTTGTGACTGCCGATGAAGGTGTCCGCGGTGGCCGTGCTGTACCACTGAAGAAAAACGTCGACGATGCCCTGAAACATCCTGAGGTCACCAGCATCGAGAAAGTGGTGGTGTTCCAGCGTACCGGCAATCCGGTAGAGTGGGACAATCAACGTGACGTCTGGTGGCATGACGCAACCGCAGCCGTGCCGGATCATTGCGACCCGGAACCTATGAACGCCGAAGATCCGCTGTTTATCCTCTATACCTCGGGTTCGACCGGTAAGCCGAAAGGCGTGCTGCACACCACAGGCGGCTATCTGGTGTACGCGACCATGACCTTTAAATACGTCTTCGACTATCAGGAAGGTGAAGTGTACTGGTGTACCGCCGATGTAGGCTGGATCACGGGCCACAGCTACCTGGTGTACGGGCCACTGGCAAACGGTGCCACCACCCTGCTGTTTGAAGGCGTTCCCAATTATCCGTCCACCGCCCGCATGAGCGAAGTGGTCGACAAGCATCAGGTCAACATTCTGTATACCGCCCCGACCGCCATTCGCGCCCTGATGGCCAAAGGCGATGAGGCCATTGCCGGTACCCAGCGTTCATCACTGCGTATCATGGGTTCTGTCGGCGAGCCGATTAATCCGGAAGCCTGGGAATGGTATCACCGCACTATCGGTGACAGCCGCTGCCCTATTGTCGATACCTGGTGGCAAACCGAAACCGGCGGCATCCTGATCACCCCGCTGCCTGGCGCGACCGCGCTGAAACCCGGCTCGGCCACCCGTCCGTTCTTTGGCGTTCAGCCGGCTCTGGTCGATAACATGGGCAACATTCTCCCTGGTGCAACTGAAGGCAACCTGGTGATGCTGGACAGCTGGCCGGGTCAGATGCGTACACTGTGGGGTGACCATGAGCGCTTCGAACAGACTTACTTCTCGACCTTTAAAGGCATGTATTTTACCGGTGACGGTGCCCGCCGCGATGAAGACGGTTACTACTGGATCACCGGCCGTGTCGATGACGTACTGAACATTTCAGGTCACCGCATGGGGACAGCGGAAATTGAATCGGCGCTGGTGGCCTTCGATAAGATTGCAGAAGCCGCTATCGTCGGCGTACCGCACGACATCAAAGGCCAGGCGATCTATGCCTATATCACCCTGAACGACGGCGTGATACCAACGGCTGAACTGCATAAAGAAGTCAAAGACTGGGTACGTAAGGAAATCGGCCCGATAGCCACACCGGACTTCCTGCACTGGACTGACGCTCTGCCGAAAACCCGTTCAGGCAAGATCATGCGCCGGATTCTGCGTAAGATTGCCACCGGTGATACCGGCTCGCTGGGGGATACCTCCACCCTGGCCGATCCCAGTGTGGTCGACAAACTGATCGCCGAAAAAGAAAAAGTCGTCTAACCGACAAAACCTACATTCAATCCAAGCCGCCGCCAGGCGGCTTTCTTCTTTGTCCTCCCAACTGGCTCCAGTGCCCGCGAATACACAGCAGATCCGTATTGCAGGAACTCCCGGCCACCTCCCATTGTCTGATTTGTCTTATTCACCGCCACAGCATCATTGTTTGAACCTGCTGCATTGTGCGGTGAATTTCAGCAAAACTGATTAAGATTCAAGGTGATTGGCCGCTTATCTTGTAAGTGAGGTTAATCGATCCGCTATCTTACTGAAAAATGGGGGCTGCAGGCGGCTGCTTACGCTAATTGCGTACAGTTGTAAGGTCAAAAAAGTGGTGATTAGACCAGTATTTTGCTGCGAATTGCGCTGAATTCTCTATAATTGAGCAACTAACAGGTTTTCAGCCGTGATGGTTTGCATGAAAGGAAGCAAAGTCACAGTTTTTTTGTGCTTTGTCGCTTGAATTAGCAAGAACAGGTATAGATAACAGAATATGTCGACTAATTACCGCATTTTACTGCTTAATGGACCCAATCTGAATTTGCTGGGCCTGCGCGAGCCGGGACACTATGGCCAGCAGACACTGGATCAGATTGTAGCAAACCTGAGTGCCAAAGCCGCCAGTCTGGGCGTGACACTGGATCACCTACAGTCCAATGCAGAACACGAACTGATTGAGGCCATCCACCAGGCGCACGGTAACGTGGATTTTATCCTCATCAACCCGGCAGCCTACACCCATACCAGCGTCGCCATTCGCGATGCGCTGTTGGGCGTGGCTATCCCGTTTATTGAAATACATTTGTCAAACGTGCATGCCCGCGAGCCCTTCCGCCACCATTCCTACCTGTCTGACAAGGCAGTCGGAGTGATCTGCGGCCTGGGCCCGGATGGTTATGAATTCGCCCTGGAGGCAGCTGTCCGCCGCCTTCAGAACGCTCAATGAACAACATTAAGAGTAAAGATACATGGATATTCGCAAGATCAAGAAACTTATCGAACTGGTAGAAGAATCAGGCATCTCCGAGCTGGAAATCTCTGAAGGTGAAGAATCGGTACGCATCAGCCGTACCACAGCAGCACCGGTTGCTGCACCTGCGCAAATGTACGCAGCGCCGGCACCAGCCGCTCCTGCGGCACCGGTTGCCGCACCTGCTGAAGCGGCGGCACCAGCTGCTCCTGCTGCGCCTGCCGGCCACCAGGTACTGTCTCCTATGGTCGGTACTTTCTACCGCGCGCCTAGCCCGGAAGCAAAATCCTTTGTGGAAGTCGGTCAAAGCGTAAACGTTGGCGATACCCTGTGCATCGTTGAAGCCATGAAGATGATGAACCAGATCGAAGCCGATAAAGCCGGTACCGTTGTGGCTATCCTGGCCGAAAACGGTGATCCGATTGAATTCGATCAACCTCTGGTTATCATCGAGTAACTGAGGCGCATATGTTAGATAAAGTAGTCATAGCAAACCGCGGCGAAATCGCCCTTCGTATCCTGCGTGCCTGTAAAGAGCTGGGGATCAAAACGGTCGCTGTGCACTCCACAGCTGACCGCGATCTGAAACACGTTCTTCTGGCAGATGAGTCTATCTGTATCGGTCCGGCACGAGGCACAGACAGCTACCTTAACATTCCCCGCATCATCAGTGCGGCAGAAGTGACCGGTGCAGTCGCCATCCACCCGGGTTACGGCTTCCTGTCTGAAAACGCGGATTTTGCCGAGCAGGTTGAACGTTCAGGTTTCATCTTCGTGGGCCCTAAAGCGGACACTATCCGTCTGATGGGTGACAAAGTGTCGGCCATCAACGCCATGAAAAAAGCGGGCGTGCCTTGTGTGCCGGGTTCTGACGGCCCACTGGGCGATGATGAAGCCAAAAACAAGTCTATCGCCAAGCGTATCGGTTATCCGGTAATCATCAAAGCCTCCGGTGGCGGTGGTGGCCGTGGTATGCGTGTGGTACGTAAAGAAGCGGATCTGATCCAGTCGATCGCCATGACACGTGCAGAAGCCAAAGCGGCATTCAGCAACGACATGGTGTACATGGAAAAATTCCTGGAAAACCCACGCCACATCGAAGTACAGGTGCTGGCTGACGGTCAGGGCGGTGCTATCCATCTGGGTGAGCGTGACTGTTCCATGCAGCGCCGTCACCAGAAAGTGGTTGAAGAAGCGCCGGCACCGGGCATCACCGAAGAAATGCGCAAATACATCGGTGAGCGCTGTACCCGTGCCTGTATCGAAATCAACTACCGCGGTGCCGGTACGTTCGAGTTCCTGTATGAAAACGGCGAGTTCTATTTCATTGAAATGAACACCCGTATCCAGGTTGAACACCCAGTTACCGAAATGGTCACTGGCGTTGATCTGATCAAAGAGCAGCTGCGTATCGCTGCCGGTCAGCCGCTGTCATTCAGCCAGAGCGACATTCACCTGCGTGGTCACGCGATTGAGTGCCGTATCAATGCTGAAGATCCGGTGCGTTTCCTGCCTTCTCCGGGCAAGATCGAGCGTTTCCATGCGCCAGGTGGTATGGGTATCCGTTGGGAATCCCACATCTACAGCGGCTACACGGTTCCGCCGCACTACGATTCAATGATCGGCAAACTGATTGCCTACGGTGAAAACCGTGACGTGGCGATTTCGCGCATGCGTAACGCCCTCAACGAAATGATCATCGACGGCATCAAGACCAACGTTCCGCTGCAGAAAGACATCATGGCAGACGAGAACTTCCAGCACGGTGGCGCTAACATCCACTATCTGGAGAAGAAGCTGGGTCTGCAATAACAGACACCTCGCTTTCAGAACTGAACCAAGGCTGCCGCAAGGCAGCCTTTTTATTTTCCGAATCAATGGTCTGCCGCTGGTGCATACGAATGTCATTTGTCAAAATACCTTTCTTTTTCTTCTTTTTCGGAACGATTTCGAACAGATTTCGACGTCGTTCGACGTTTTACACTGACTGACCGGAAATTCAGTATGAAGACACTTTCCACCCGATACCGTCAGGCGCACAGAGAAGCCAGATGGGCGCTGGGACTGGCTGTCGCCTATTTTCTGTGGTGGTACTGCTCTGCCTATTTCTTTGCCCCTGACCCCATACAGAGCAGCCTTCCTGCGCTTTACTGGGGGTTACCGCTTTGGTTTCTGCTCGCCTGTATCGTCGGCCCGGTACTCTTTACGCTGCTGTGCGCCCTGATGGTGAAATGTATTTATCAGGATATGCCGCTGTCAGCGGATGCGGAGGATGACGATGCCTAATCAATTACTGATCCCGCTCGTGCTGTATCTGGCAGCCGTGTTTGCCCTGGCCCTGTTTACCCGGCGCCGCGCTCAGCAAGGCAGCGGGTTTTTAAACGAGTATCTGCTGGGTAACCGCAGTATGGGCGGCTTCGTGCTGGCGATGACGCTGGCGGCCACCTATGCCAGTGCCAGTTCCTTCATTGGCGGCCCCGGTGCGGCTTACAAGATGGGGTTGGGCTGGGTATTGCTGGCGATGATCCAGCTCCCGGCGGCCTGGCTGACACTCGGGGTACTGGGGAAAAAATTTGCGATTGAAGCCCGCAAACATAACGCGCTGACCCTCAATGACATGCTCTATGCCCGCTATCAGCACCGGGGCGTGGTAGTCTTTGCTTCCCTGGCACTGCTGCTGGCGTTTTTCGGTACCATGGTGGTGCAGTTTGTCGGTGGGGCCCGGTTGCTGCAAACCGTCACCGGTCTGTCTTACTCTCAGGGGCTGATGATTTTTGCCGCCACCGTCGGGCTGTACACCACGATTGGCGGATTCCGGGCCGTGGTCATGACCGACACCTTACAAGGCATCATGATGATCATCGGCACGCTGGCCCTGCTGGCTGGCATTATTCACGCAGGCGGTAGCCTAGGTGAGCTGGTCACCACGCTGCACCAGATCGATCCGGCGCTGATTTCGCCGTACGGTCCAGACAACTTTATGTCACAGCCCTTTATGCTCAGCTTCTGGATATTGGTCTGCTTCGGCGTCATTGGTCTGCCCCATGCCGCCGTGCGTTGTATGTCCTACAAAGACAGTCAATCCCTGCATCGCGGCATGGTGATCAGTACCGCCATGGTCGCTTTTCTGATGCTGGGGATGCACCTGGCTGGCGCACTGGGGCGGGCGATTTTCCCGGATATTGCCACGCCGGATCAGATCATGCCGACTTTGATGATGGGCGTACTGCCACCTGTCGTGGCTGGCATTTTTCTCGCCGGCCCGATGGCGGCCATTATGTCGACCATTGATTCCCAGCTGATTCAGGCTTCCGCGACACTATTGAAAGATTTGTACCTGAATTACATCAACCCCAAAGCAACGGAACAGCCTGATATCGAAAGTCGGTTGCCAAAGTTATCGCTGTGGGTGACCGGCATTTTCTCGGTGCTGGTTTTTATCGCGGCAACCCACCCGCCGGATATGATTATCTGGCTTAACCTGCTGGCCTTTGGCGGGATGCAGGCCGTCTTTCTCTGGCCACTGGTGCTGGGGTTGTACTGGCAAAAAGCCTCGGCCGCCGGGGCATTTGCCTCCATGCTGAGCGGGCTGGGATGTTACATCACACTATCGCTTTTCAAACCGGATATGCATGGTGTGCATGCGATTGTTCCAACCCTGCTGGTCGGGCTGATCAGCTTTATCGCCGCCAGCTACCTCTGGCCCAACCGGGCACATTGCCAGAACGCAAAGGCGGAATTCACTGCAAACTGACAAAATAGCACCATGGGGTGCTATTTTTTACTCTACCGTCAGTATCCTCTGCCGTGCGCGCTAGGAAGCTAATGCGAGCTGACTACTTTTCGTGCTAAACTCCGCGGCCTTATGCCAAAGTCTCTTTGATAGCGAATTTACTCATGCCTTGGATTCAACTGAAACTGAATGCCACTGCGGCCAATGCAGAAGCCATTGGCGACTTGCTGATGGATGAAACCGGCGCTCTGTCGGTCACTTTTCTCGACGCACAGGACACCCCTGTTTTCGAACCGCTGCCGGGCGAAACCCGCCTGTGGGGCGATACCGACGTCATTGGCCTGTACGATGCGGAAAGTGACATGGACATGGTGCTCTCGCTGCTGAAAAACAGTCCGTTGCTGGCTGACGATTTTGCCTACAAGGTTGAGCAGCTGGAAGACAAAGACTGGGAGCGCGAGTGGATGGATAACTTCCACCCGATGAAATTCGGTCAGCGTCTGTGGATCTGCCCGAGCTGGCGTGAAGCGCCTGAGCCGGGAGCCGTCAACGTGCTGCTCGATCCGGGCCTGGCATTCGGCACCGGGACGCACCCAACCACCTCTCTGTGCCTGGAATGGCTGGACGGCCAGGATCTGACTGGCAAAACCGTGATCGATTTCGGCTGCGGCTCCGGCATTCTGGCTATCGCTGCACTCAAGCTGGGCGCCGCCAAAGTGATCGGGATTGATATCGATCCGCAGGCAATTCTGGCCTCGCGTGACAACGCTGAACGCAATGGTGTGTCTGACAACCTGGACTTGTATCTGCCAAAAGATCAGCCGGAAAATCTGCAAGCCGATGTGGTAGTTGCCAACATTCTGGCCGGCCCGCTGCGTGAGCTGTCACCGGTTATCAAGAGCCTGGTCAGGGACAATGGCCTGCTGGCGATTTCCGGGGTACTGGAATCTCAGGCGGAAGATGTGGCCAGCCATTACAGCGACGAACTGGCACTGGAACCTATCGCCGCCCGTGAAGAATGGTGCCGGATTTCAGGTCAAAAAGCCTAATCCTGACAAATTTATCCATTGTGCATTTTGTGAGCAATACACTGAATTCCATGACCTTTTGCAATCCAAAATCAGGATGCTCAAATATTGGCCTTTTCAGCACAGCAAAAAATGCGTAAAATGCGCGCCCTTACTGGCATAGTCAGGAACAGACATTGAAGATCGGTCCATATCAATTAGACAACCCGTTAATTGTCGCGCCAATGGCAGGTGTGACCGATCGTCCGTTTCGTGAGTTGTGCCTGCGCCACGGCGCAGGTATGGCGGTCAGCGAAATGATGTCTGCCAACCCAGACGTTTGGAAAACGGCCAAGTCGCTCAACCGCATGGTGCATGAAGGTGAGTCTGGACTTCGTTCGGTACAGATTGCCGGGGCAGATCCCCGCCAGATGGCCGACGCCGCCCGCTTCAGTGTGGAGCACGGTGCCCAGATCATTGATATCAACATGGGTTGCCCGGCCAAGAAAGTGAACAAGCGCCTGGCTGGCTCTGCCCTGCTGCAATACCCGGATCTTGTCGAGGATATCCTCAAGGCCGTGGTAAGCGCCGTGAACGTCCCTGTGACGCTGAAAACACGGACCGGCTGGGATACAGAGAACCGAAACTGTGTCGAGATCGCACAGCTCGCTGAACACTGTGGCATTCAGGCACTGGCCCTGCACGGCAGAACCAAGGCCTGTATGTACAAAGGGGAAGCGGAATACGATTACATCAAGGCAGTGAAACAGGCGGTGTCGATTCCTGTGATTGCGAACGGTGATATCGACTCACCGGAAAAAGCACGCTTCGTCCTGGATTATACCGGGGCCGATGCCTTGATGATTGGCCGCCCAGCGCAGGGACGGCCGTGGATTTTTCGGGAAATCCAGCATTATTTAACAACCGGTGAACACCTGCCAGCGCCTTCTTTTGAAGAAGTCAGCAGTATCTTGCTGGAGCATGTACAGGCACTCCACGCTTTCTATGGGGAGTACCAGGGGTTACGCATCGCACGTAAACACGTGTCGTGGTACCTCAAAGAACAGGCTTCTGCGGGTGATTTCCGCCGGACCTTCAACGCACTCGAAGATGCTCAAGAGCAAATCGATGCGCTGCAAGGCTACTTCGACAACGTTGCATAAATACCAGAAGAGCTTACAGAATATGTTCGAACAAAATCTGACTTCCGAAGCACTTACAGTGACTACTGTCACTTCTCAAGACCAAATCACTCAGAAACCACTGCGTGACTCCGTCAAAGCCTCGCTTAAGAACTATCTCGCCCAGCTGAACGGTCAGGACGTCGATGATCTGTACGAGCTTGTACTGGCTGAAGTCGAGCAACCCCTGCTGGACACCATCATGCAGTACACCCGCGGCAACCAGACCCGCGCGGCAACTATGATGGGCATCAACCGCGGCACCCTGCGTAAGAAACTGAAAAAATACGGCATGAACTGATCATCAGTTCAGATGACGCTGATTTTACAGGGTTATGCGCACGCATAGCCCTTTTTTGATGGCCCTTCCCCTGTCCACCCCTGACGCTCACCCAGCCACACTTTCCCGATGCAAGCCCATAAGCCCGTAGATGCATAATCCCAGGCTGTAACTAAGCTACAAATTTATAGCGCCTGAATAATACATTTTTATTTCACAGCGCGAACAAAATCAGAGGAGTGATTCAGATCACTAACACCACCAGAGAGTGTTTGATCAGATACATTATACGTGATCAAGATCACCATAAGATTAATAACCAATCAGTTAATAAATGTGACATCAAGCAGCTAAAATTAATTGACTATTAAAAATCATTTAAAATGTAATTTTATTACACAGGGTAAATGTTAGATGGATCACGATATCTTGATGAGGAATAGCTAAAAAATGAGACGGGGATCACGAGAACCCCGTTATCAGTTCCGTTTTCAGGATCTGTGGTAGATTGATTGGGTACGAAGCAATCGACGGTTTTGGCGAACCGTTATCGACACAGCAGAACTTGAAGCTGAACATCAAACGGGGAAACGTTATGATATCACCAGACACCAAGGTCAAGATACAGAATTTTGGCCGCTTCCTCTCCAACATGGTGATGCCCAATATTGGCGCATTCATCGCTTGGGGGTTTATTACCGCTCTCTTTATTCCGACCGGCTGGCTGCCCAACGAGACGATAGCCAAACTGGTTGGCCCTATGATTACTTACCTGCTGCCACTGCTGATCGGTTATACCGGCGGCAAACTGGTGGGTGGCGATCGGGGCGCCGTGGTGGGTGCCGTGACCACCATGGGTGTGATCGTAGGTACAGATATCCCCATGTTCATGGGCGCCATGATTGTCGGCCCTATGGGCGGCTGGGCGATTAAGCACTTTGATAAAGCCGTTGAAGGCAAAATCAAAAGCGGCTTCGAAATGCTGGTCAACAACTTCTCGGCTGGCATCATAGGGATGTTGTGTGCCATCGTTGCCTTTTTCCTGATCGGCCCTTTCGTGAAAATCCTCTCTGGCGGTCTGGCTGCCGGGGTCAACTTCCTGGTCGATGCCGGTTTGCTGCCGCTGACTTCAATCTTCGTTGAACCGGCGAAAATCCTGTTCCTCAACAATGCCATCAACCACGGTATCTTCTCGCCGCTGGGCATTCAGCAAGCCAATGAGGTCGGTCAGTCTATTTTCTTCCTGATCGAAGCGAATCCGGGTCCTGGCCTGGGCATTTTGCTGGCTTACATGGTGTTCGGCCGCGGTACGGCTAAACAGACTGCCGGTGGTGCTGCCATCATCCATTTCTTTGGGGGGATCCACGAGATTTACTTCCCCTATATTCTGATGAATCCGCGCCTGATCCTGGCCGCGATTGCCGGTGGCATGACAGGTGTCTTCACCCTGACCCTGTTCAATGCCGGTCTGGTCTCGCCTGCATCACCTGGCTCTATTTTTGCCGTGATGCTGATGGCGCCGAAAGCCTCGATCTTGGGCGTTTTGTGCTCTATCGTGGCAGCCGCGACTGTGTCTTTCCTGGTGGCTGCACTGCTGCTGAAAACCCAGAAAGTGACCGAAGACGACGACGGCAGCGCGCTGAAAAATGCCAGCGAGAAAATGAAAGCCATGAAATCGGGCAAAGCCGCTGAAGGCAGTACTGCCACAGGCTCTGCGCCGACTACCGCCAGTAGCCACCCAGCATCCAAGGTTCAGCTCAGTCAGGTTCGCCGCATCATAGTGGCCTGTGATGCCGGTATGGGTTCCAGTGCCATGGGGGCCGGTTTACTGCGCAAGAAAGTCAGTGAGGCCAGACTGAATATTGATGTCACTAACAGCGCCATCAACAACCTGCCCGATGATGTCGATATTGTTATCACCCACAAAGATCTCACTGAGCGCGCCCGCAAGCATGCCCCGCAGGCTCAGCATATTTCGCTGACCAACTTCCTTGATGGTCAGGTATACAATGATTTGATCACCCGTATCATTGCCGCGTCCAGCCCGGAAGCGGCGAATGACCCGAACCTGGTGAAACTGACACCGGTTGCCGCCAATGACGACAGCCTGGAACCGCAGCAACCCTCTGTTTTCCAGATCCAGGCGGCCAACATCCATCTTGGGCTCAAAGCCACCAATAAGGACGATGCCATCCGCTTTGCCGGTGAGCAGCTGGTCAAAATGGGCTATGCCGAACCTGAATACATTGATGCCATGTTTGCCCGCGAGGCACTGGTGCCGACTTATCTCGGTGAGTCAATCGCTGTGCCGCATGGTACGGTGGAGGCCAAAGACAGAGTGATCAAAACAGGTATCGTCATTTGCCAGTACCCTGCCGGGGTGGCATTTACCGATGACGAAGACGACATTGCCCATCTGGTGATCGGCATTGCCGCCAAAAATGACGAACACATTCAGGTGATTACTACCATCACTAACGCACTGGATGACCACGAGGCCATTGAACGCCTCAAGCGTACCCAGGATGTCCGGGAAGTACTCAGCATTCTGGCCAGTGAAGAAGCGGCTTAACCGCCAGTGCAGATACCGGGGCCGCCCAGGGCGGCCTCTCACAAACTTAAGGTAGTCATCATCATGAAAGCAGTTCATTTTGGCGCCGGCAATATCGGCCGGGGTTTTATTGGTAAAGTGCTGGCGGATGCCGAGGTAAACGTCACTTTTGCCGACGTTAACGGGCCTTTGATCGATCAGCTCAGCCATGCGCAGTCTTACAATGTCAAAGTGGTAGGCAATGACTGTCATCTGGATACCGTCAGCCATATCACAGCGGTCAATGCCGCCGGACCGGATGTAATCAATCAGATAGTGCATACCGATTTGATCACCACAGCCGTCGGCCCTGCAGTGCTGGATAAAATTGCTAGTACCATAGCAAACGGGCTGGCCAAGCGATTTGAAGCAGGTAACACCCAGCCGCTCAATATCATCGCCTGTGAAAACATGGTGCGGGGCACCACGCATCTGAAAGAAGAAGTCTATAAGCAATTAACGCCGGTGCACCGGCAGCTGGCGGATCAGTATGTCGGTTTTGTCGATTCGGCCGTCGACCGTATTGTGCCGCCCGCGGAAGCTGCCAACGATGATCCTCTGGAAGTCACAGTAGAAAGTTTCAGCGAGTGGATTGTCGACCAGCAACAGTTCAAAGGCGAGATTCCCAGCATTGCCGGGATGGAAGCCACAGATAACCTGATGGCATTTGTCGAGCGGAAGTTGTTTACCCTCAATACAGGCCATATCATTACCGCCTATCTGGGCGCGCTGAAAGGTTACCAGACGATCCGCGACGCGATAGAAGATGAAGACATCCGCGGACAGGTCCGAACTGCAATGCTGGAAAGCGGCGAAGTGCTTATTCGCCGGTATGGCTTTGATCGTGAGCAGCATTATGCTTACATCGAAAAAATCCTGACCCGCTTTGCCAATCCCTTCCTGCGCGATGAGATTGACAGGGTAGGCCGCCAGCCGCTGCGCAAGCTGGGCAGCAACGACAGATTGATCAAGCCCCTGCTGGGCACTCTGGAGTATGGCATTGACAACCGCATGCTGATCAAAGGCATAGCTGCGGCCTTGAAGTATGTTAACGATACCGATCCGCAGGCAATGGAACTGCAGCAAACATTACACGAGAAAGGGGTCCGTCAGACACTGGCACAGTACACAGGTCTGGACGCTGACAGCGAAGTGGCCCGTGATATTGAACTCTGCTATCAGGCGCTGACCTGATCACTTTGCGGGGAGTTCGCTCCCCGCTTTTGCGGCACAAAGAGAAGACGAAGCCATGGCACCCTGTGAACACGAAGCTGACATGATTGAACGCCTGAACCAGGCCACCACAGTACGCGGCTTTTTTATTACCTCTGTGGATATCTTGGAAGAAGCCGTCGATGCACTCATCCAGCGAATTTTCCGCAAGGACGACTTTGCGGTGAAATCTGTGGTGGAGCCGCTGCTGCACGACACAGGTCCGCTTGGTGAGCTCAGCGTGCGCCTTAAACTGCTGTACGGCCTGGGGGTGATTGCCCAGCCTGTCTATCAGGATATTGAACGCTGCCTGCATATCAAAGACATGCTCAACCGTGATGTGACCGAATACCATTTTACCGACCCTAAAATCATTAAAGAAATCAAGGCGCTTCATCAGGCCAATGTGATGGGCATTGCCCAGTTGGACATGGCCCCGATCACAGAAGACATCGATCTTACTTTTTACCAGATGCAGACCGCTCGTCAGGAACAGATAGTCAAATCCACTCTGGCACTGGCCATTTCCGGCATTGCCACTTCCCTCAACAAAGACAGCCCGTTTTAAATCCGTCCGCTTTACCCTGCCCTGCCTTGTGGCAGACAGCCTGAACAACGACTCGTCCCGTCAATTGCTCCGCTCACATGAACGCTCAGTAAGCCATTGATATAACCAAATATAAAATATAAGAAAGGGATGGCAGGAGGGATTATCGGGCAGGAAAACCAGCTGGTATCCCAGCTGGCGGGTATCACGACAGATTACAGATAGTCACACAGATAAGCGGTTGTTTCTGCAATCTTGACATCGAATGAGGCATCGCCCGGGACTTCAAAATCATCACCGGCATTGTAGGTTTCCCAATCGACATGGCCCGGCAGCTTGACCGAAATCGCCCCTTTGACCACTGTCATGCGCTCTGGAGCAGCGGTGGCAAAGGTATAAGATCCCGGAAGCATCACGCCGACACTGCTGCGCGCACCCTCGGCTTCGAAACCAATAGATTTTACATTTCCATCAAAATATTCGTTAGTATTCAGCATGATAATCCTTATCCTGTTATTCTGTTCGGGCATTGGAAACCCATCACGCTATCACAGTTTTTTGCGGTCGCATACACCTTTATCAGCCCTTGCTGAGGGCTGAGTCATTACTGTTCATCGGCCAGGGCTTCCAGGATGGAGCAGTGGCTGGCATCGTCATCCGCCTCGCCGCAACAGGCATCATTCAAGCGCTTCAGTGCCCGGCGTATTCGCTGTAATTCCGCCAGTTTGCTGTCAATATCGTCTAACTTGGCCTGAGTGATGGCTTTTACTTCCGCACAGCTGTGCTGATCGGCTTCGACCCGTATCGCCAGCAGCTCCCGGATCTCCTCCAGGCTCAGGCCGATGGCTTTTGCCCGCAGAATGAAGCCAATGCGGGAGACATCGTCGTCGCTGTAGAGCCGGTAGCCGCTTTCACTGCGCTCGCCGGGGATCAGCAGGCCATTCTTCTCGTAAAAGCGCAAGGTATCACTGCTGACCTCGCAGAGCTTTGCCAGTTGTCCGATCAAGTACCTAGCCATATAACCTCATGATCCTTATTAACTCTCCCTGCACAGCGCTCACGGCTGACCGTTTACGGCCCAAGGCAAACGTTTGCGCAATGCCGGGAATCATGTAAAATACGCGCCATTACGCAAATCCCATCCCGCCTGACGGATGAGGCTATTTGCCAAAGGCAATCTCAGTATAACAGGTCAGCTTTTGGCAAATAATTCACCGCAATCAAAGAGATGGTAGCAATGGAAAACGCTCGTCCTATTCGCCGTGCTCTGATCAGCGTATCAGACAAAACGGGAATTGTTGAATTCGCACAAGCTCTTGCCAACCGTGGCGTCGATATCCTGTCCACTGGCGGTACTGCCCGCCTGCTGGCTGATAAAGGTATTCAGGTGACTGAAGTCTCCGACTATACGGGCTTCCCTGAAATGATGGATGGCCGTGTTAAAACCCTGCACCCGAAAGTGCATGGCGGCGTACTGGGCCGACGTGGCCAGGACGATACGATCATGGCTGAGCATGGCATTGCACCGATTGATATGGTGGTGGTTAACCTCTATCCGTTCGCGGCGACAGTCGCAAAGCCGGGTTGTACATTAGAAGACGCCGTTGAGAACATTGATATCGGTGGTCCGACTATGGTGCGCAGTGCCGCAAAAAACCATAAAGATGTGACTATAGTCGTGAATGCGCACGATTATGACCGCGTGCTGGCTGAAATGGCCGACAACGACGGGTCACTGACTCACGCTACCCGCTTCGATCTGGCGATTGCGGCGTTCGAACACACAGCCGCTTACGACGGCATGATCGCCAACTATTTCGGCACCATGGTGCCCTCTTATGGCGACCAAGCTGACGAAGACTCTAAGTTCCCGCGCACCTTCAATCAGCAGTTCGTCAAGAAGCAAGGCATGCGCTATGGCGAAAACAGCCATCAGGATGCCGCTTTCTACGTCGAAGCACAGCCGGAAGAAGCCTCTGTGGCCACAGCGCGCCAGTTGCAGGGCAAAGCTCTGTCTTACAACAACATAGCCGATACCGATGCCGCGCTGGAATGCGTTAAAGAATTCGACCAGCCAGCCTGTGTGATAGTGAAACACGCCAACCCTTGCGGTGTGGCACTGGGTGCTAACCTGCTGGAAGCCTATGATCGCGCTTACAAGACAGACCCGACATCTGCGTTTGGCGGCATCATCGCCTTCAATGGCGAACTGGATGCTGCAACCGCCAAAGCCATTGTTGAGCGCCAGTTCGTTGAAGTGATTATTGCCCCCAGCGTCAGCGCCGAAGCCGCTGCTGTGGTGTCTGCCAAGCAAAACGTCCGTCTGCTAGAATGCGGCCAGTGGCACAGCAAAACCACAGGTTTCGACATCAAACGCGTCAACGGTGGCCTGCTGGTGCAGGATCGTGACCAGGGCATGGTCGGTCTGGCTGACCTCAAAGTGGTTACCCAGCGCCAGCCGACGGAAGAAGAACTGCGTGATGCCCTGTTCTGCTGGAAAGTGGCGAAATACGTGAAATCCAATGCGATCGTGTATGCCAAAGGCAACATGACCATCGGTGTAGGCGCCGGCCAGATGAGTCGCGTATACTCAGCCAAAATTGCCGGTATCAAAGCGGCGGACGAAAAGCTGGAAGTCGCCGGCAGTGTGATGGCATCAGATGCCTTCTTCCCGTTCCGCGACGGTATCGATGCGGCGGCAACAGCCGGTATCACCTGTGTGATTCAGCCGGGCGGTTCAATGCGTGATGACGAAGTCATTGCCGCTGCCGATGAACACGGCATGGCCATGGTCTTCACGGGCATGCGTCACTTCCGTCATTAATCAATCGTAAGGCTCCGCGATCACTGTGGAGCCTTGCTTTATTTCTTGGGCGCTCAACAGGTTTGGGCGCTTTCGATTAAGCAACTTTTAAGCATTTAGCGCTAAGCCAGGTTTTCGATCTCAAGGAAAGCGCACGCAGTTGATACCGAATCAATAAGTACGCTTGACACAGAAATCGCCAACCTGGCGACGCGATAAGGATCAAAAGATGAAAGTTCTTGTCATTGGTAATGGCGGCCGCGAGCACGCCCTGGGCTGGAAAGCCGCACAATCGGCACAGGTAGAGAAAGTCTTCGTGGCACCGGGCAATGCTGGTACTGCCTTAGAGCCAAAACTGGAAAATGTCGCGATTGGCGTGGAAGACACTGCGGCACTGGTGGCGCTTGCCAAAGAGCAGCAAATCGGCCTAACCATTGTTGGCCCGGAAGCACCACTGGTGATAGGTGTGGTTGACGCATTCCGTGCTGCGGGCTTGCCGATTTTCGGTCCGACCCAGGCCGCCGCCCAGCTGGAAGGCTCCAAAGCCTTCACCAAAGACTTCCTGGCCCGCCATCAGATCCCGACGGCAGAATACCAGAACTTTACCGAGATCGAGCCGGCCCTGGCTTACCTGAAAGAAAAAGGCGCGCCCATTGTGGTCAAAGCCGATGGTCTGGCAGCCGGTAAAGGCGTGATCGTGGCCATGACGCAGGAGGAAGCCGAGGCGGCAGTGCGCGATATGCTGGCAGGCAATGCCTTTGGTGAAGCCGGTCACCGCGTTGTCATTGAAGAGTTCCTCGACGGCGAAGAAGCCAGCTTCATTGTGATGGTGGACGGCGAACACATACTGCCGATGGCAACCAGTCAGGATCACAAGCGCGTAGGTAACGGCGACACAGGTCCGAATACCGGCGGCATGGGCGCTTACTCGCCGGCCCCTGTGGTGACTCAGGAAATCCACCAGCGCGTGATGGACGAAGTGATTGTTCCTACCGTGCGTGGCATGGCAGCCGAGGGCAACCCCTACACAGGCTTTCTGTATGCCGGCCTGATGATCATGGCCGACGGCACACCGAAAGTGATTGAGTATAACTGCCGCTTCGGCGACCCGGAAACTCAACCTATTATGCTGCGCCTGCAATCGGATCTGGTTGAGCTGTGCCTGGCGGCTGTCGATGGCAAACTGAATACCGTGGACTCTCAGTGGGATCCGCGCGCGGCGATTGGTGTGGTGCTGGCTGCCGGTGGTTATCCGGGCGACTACAGCAAAGGGGATGTGATTTCCGGTCTGCCCCTGCAAGACGGCAACGCACAAAAAGTCTTCCATGCCGGCACTACCAGCAAAGACGGTGCCGTGGTGACCAATGGCGGCCGCGTGTTATGTGCCACTGCTATGGGCGACACAGTGTCTGATGCTCAGCAACGTGCTTATGCGCTGGCAAAACAAATCCGCTGGAACGGTGTGTTCTTCCGTGACGACATTGGCTACCGCGCCATTGCCCGTGAACAGGACTGATCTGCCACCGCACAAACTAAAAATAAGGCGCCGAAAGGCGCCTTATCTGTTGTTATCCACTTATCTTTCGCTCTGTTCGTCAGGACACATCCAGTAATCTGGGCGGCGTCAGGCAGTGCTGCGCGGTTGTCCGGTTCAGCACCATCTGCTGCGCGGTGACCTTGCCCCGGCCATCCGATTTTCCGATCAGTGCGATATAACCTGGCTGGGCATTGATCTGCTGCCAGTTAATCTCAATCTCAGCCTGAGCATCACAATGGACAAACCGTTGACCGTCCCACACACCCTGCACCAGCTGGAATCCCTCTCGCGACTGCTCTCGGACAAGAGCCACCGCCATGTCAGCCTGCTGGCTGAGCTGATGCAGCTGAGTATCAGACAAAGGAAAAACCGTGTCGCCAACTTTATAGCGCTGGAACACCGCCTCGCCGTGCTGATCGTAACGCACATGCAATTCAAACGGCTGGTGTTTATCGTCTTTCAGCGCTGTACCGGCCCGCTTCAATTCACGCAACTGCCCGTCATGCCAGCGATAATCCGTCTGATACTCACCGTAATCGCCCATCCAGACCCGTTCAGCCAAAGACTCGGTTTTCGATTGACGCAGGTTGACCCAGTACAGTGATGACGCATCACCGACGACCTGACCGCCGCTAAGGCGTTCCAAAGGAGACAGTGTGTGTTGTGATAAAGCAGAGCTGCCACAGGCAGAAAGCAGGAAAGTCAGTACAATCAGGCAGGTTCGTTTCATAAATAAAAACTCCGCCGAAGTTATCCCCGGCGGAGTTAAGATTATTTTACAGAATCTTTCAGCGCTTTACCTGCAACGAAAGCAGGTACGTTGGCTGCAGCGATCTGGATTTCTTTACCAGTCTGCGGGTTACGACCTGTACGCGCTGCGCGGTGGTTTACTTTAAATGTGCCAAAGCCAATAAGTTGAACCTGGTCACCGGATTTCAATGCTTCGGTGATGCCGCTCAGGGTTGATTCCAGCGCATCTTTTGCTTGCGCTTTAGTCAGGTCCGCTTGTTCAGCAATCAGGTCAATCAGTTGGGTCTTGTTCATTCGGTTTCCCTTCTAAGGTTTTTTCTTCAGACTTATCCACTCTAATTCAAAAGAAGCCCATGTGGCAAAGGTTTGTCGGCTTTCCTGTGGTTAGCTGCGGGGTCTTTAACCATAAACTGAGCGCAAGTTCACAAATTGTTACTATCCTGAAGAAGACGCTGGTTGCTTTTGCTTCTTATTGCACCAATTAATACTCAAATAACTCAAGAAGCTAGGTGCCGTGAGTTCAACGTATTCATACACACCAGTGCTGTTGCGGTCCTTATCATTCGACAATTTGAGGCCACTTGAGTCCTTCATGGTTATTCCACTAAGAGCAAATCAAAACGCATGTTACTTCTGACCTTCTATATCTCAATCGCAATAGGTATTTCTTTTATCTGCTCTGTGCTGGAAGCTGTACTGCTCAGTATTTCTCCCAGCTACATTGGCACCCTGCGTCAACAAGAACATCCCATGGCAGACAAACTGGCAGAGCTGAAAGGCAATATCGATCGTCCACTGGCGTCGATTCTGACCCTGAACACCATAGCCCACACCATTGGTGCCGCAACGGCCGGTGCCCAGGCCGCCGTCGTCTTCGGCAGTCAGTGGCTAGGGGTATTCTCTGCTGCGCTCACAGTCGGCATTCTTCTGCTGTCAGAGATCATTCCCAAAACCATAGGCGCGACCTACTGCCGCCAGTTGGCACCGTTCACGGCTCATGTACTGGAATGGATGATCTGGCTGCTTCGTCCTTTCGTGTGGGTCTCGGAGCAAATCACCCGCCGTTTGTCGCAGGGCCACCAGCCCCCGAAACTGCGTGATGAGCTCTCAGCCATGGCCATGCTGGCCAAAGAGTCCGGCGAACTGGCCGAAGGGGAATCGAAAATCATGCATAACCTGCTGCAGTTCTGTGATGTCAGCGTGAGTAAAATCATGACGCCGCGGCCGGTCCTGTTCCGTGTCGAGGGCAGTTTGTCTATCAACGAATTTTTGAGCCAGGCCAAAGACAGCCCTTTTTCACGCCCGTTGATCTACCAAGGCAGTAAAGACAATATTCTCGGATTTGTTCACCGTCTCGAACTGTTTGCCGCCAGTCAGAGCGGACAGGGCAATCTGCTGCTCAGTGACTTAATGCGTCCGCTGCCTGTGGTGCTGAATCTGGATACTGTTCCGGTGGCGTTTGAAAAACTGATGAAAGAGCGCGTCCAGCTGGCGTTAGTGGTCGATGAATACGGCACTGTGATGGGACTGGTTACCCTGGAAGATATTTTCGAGAGCCTGGTCGGCGAAGAAATTGTCGATGAAGCCGATACCAGCACCGACATGCAGCAACTGGCGTTTCAGCGTTGGGAACGCTGGAAGAAAAAACACGGGGTGATTGAAAACCGCGACGACGACGAAGACGACTACAACAACTGACCCCTCAACAAAGACGAACCAGGCAGGATAGCGATCCTGCCTTGTTCGGCACAGACTCTCAAATCAGAGCGCAATCCCGATATTGCTCACCCCGTCGTCACGCAGTTCACGGCGCAGGCTTTTAATCAGCTCGATATCCCGGCCATCTGTCTCTTTCAGTGCACGGTAGATAGCCCACTGGACATCCCATTCTTCGCACACGGCCTGATTGTTCTTCTGGTTGTCGTTGGTGATTTCCTCACCCTCGCGCGCTTGTTCCAGATTGGCTACCGTTTCAACCGACAGGGAACTGATGCTCAGTGCGGTCTCAGGGATCAGATCACGATCCAGCAGCGCATGCAGCAGATCAGACAGCCCGACACAGGCATCGATCGCCGGATTCACTGCATACAAATCAAAATCGTCGGCCGCAGGCACCATCTCTTCCAGCTTCTCCAGCTGGTTTTCAAAATTGATCTTGGCATTTTTCACCGTCAGGATTTCCCAGACGCTGTCGAGGATAAGACGATAAGGCTGAGGATCCGCAAATTCAGTCTCGCGGCAGAAGAAAGCGTAATTGGGATACATCCGCTCGCAAAGTGAGGCCATAAAGGTCAGGTATTGCCAGGGTTCAAATTTTTCTAGGCGAAGCTGAATTGGATTCTTAAGCATGGGATAATCTGTCTGAAAACGTTAACTTGAATTTTACTTGATAACCCGCCAGCGCAAAAGGAAAAAGCCATGCATCAACTCTGTATTGTTTCCCGACGGGCAGACCTGTACCGCCAACTGATTGAAGAAGCAGACTTACCGGCGCTGTCACTGACAGACAATCCTGACGAGGCGACGCTGGTGCTGGCCGATCCGCCATTAATCACTGACAGGTTGACGCAATTTCCGCAGCTGCGCTGGCTGCAATCCACCTATGCCGGCATTGACGCCCTGATCCAGCCCGGATTGCGCAGCGATTATGCGCTGACCAATGTCCGGGGGATCTTCGGCCAGTTGATCAGCGAATACGTGCTGGGTTTGCTGATCAGCCACCAGCGCCATTTCAGCCGTTATCAGGCCCAGCAACAACAGACGCAGTGGCAACCGCACAGCTACGGCGCTCTGTCTGACAAAACCATGGTGATTCTGGGCACCGGCTCGATTGGCCAGCACCTGGCTGGCGCTGCCAAAGCGTTAGGAATGACAGTGCTGGGCGTGAACCGCTCCGGCGAAAGTGCTGCCCCGGGTTTTGATAAGGTCATGGCTATCAAGGATCTGAGCGAGGCACTGCAACAGGCTGATGTTCTGGTGTCAGTGCTGCCTGCCACTGCGATGACAGACAATCTGCTCAATGCCGACAGCCTGAGCCATTGCCGCGGTAGCTTACTCTTCAATGTCGGCCGGGGTAATGCGGTGTGTGAGCCAGGCCTGCTGCAGGCACTGGCCAGTGGCGCGCTCAGCCATGCTTTTCTGGATGTGTTCAAACAAGAGCCGCTGCCGGCTGAGCACCCTTTCTGGTGTCACCCTCAGATAACTGTCACCCCGCACATTGCCGCCGAGAGCTTCCCGCAACAGGTCATGGAGATATTCAAAACCAACTACCTGCGCTATGTTGAAGGTAAGCCGCTGCAATACCAGATTGACTTCACACTCGGTTATTAAGGCTGATTATGGCAAATCTCAACCCTCCGCACACCTTATCGGCATTGCTGAACCAGATCCGTCAGTGCGAGCTGTGTAAAGCCCACCTGCCGCTCGGTCCGCGGCCGGTGATTCAAGCCAGCAGCGAAGCACGCTTAATGATAGTCGGCCAGGCCCCGGGCACCCGGGTCCATGACACTGGCATTCCCTGGAACGATCCAAGCGGCGACCGGCTGCGCCGCTGGCTGGATCTCGATCGTGATACTTTCTATGATCCCAGCCGTATCGCCATTATGCCGATGGGGTTTTGTTATCCGGGAAAAGGCAAGAGCGGGGACTTGCCGCCAAGACCCGAATGCGCGCCGCAATGGCATGGCCAGGTCTGGCCGCTGCTGCCCAATATCGGCATGACACTGCTGGTCGGCCAGTATGCGCAGAATTACTATCTGTCAGATAAACCCAAAACCCTGACCGACACAGTCAGAGCCTGGCGGCAATGGGCGCCAGATTATCTGCCACTGCCTCACCCATCGCCGCGCAATACCTTGTGGCTGAAGAAAAACCCCTGGTTTGAAACCGATGTCGTGCCCTACATCCGCGACTATGTCCACCAGCACCTGGGGCTGTAAGCTGCCTGTAAAACGCAAAAAGCGAGCCATTCAGCTCGCTTTCTGGTGTCATCAGCCGCCGCTTACTTGTGATAAGGGGCAGACAGCTCATGGACCGCCTCGACAAAGACGCCGGCATTTTCCGGCGGTACGTCGAGATGGATACCGTGGCCCAGGTTAAAGACATGGCCCGTGCCTTCACCGAAGCCAGACAGAATACCGGCCACTTCTTCACGGATACGCTCTGGCGACGCGTACAGCATGGACGGGTCCATATTGCCTTGCAGGGCCACTTTGTCACCCACACGGCGCTTGGCGTCGGCAATATCAATGGTCCAGTCCAGACCCACCGCATCACAACCGGTTGCCGCAATCGCTTCCAGCCACATACCACCGTTTTTGGTAAACAGGGTCACAGGGACACGGCGGCCTTCGTTTTCACGGATCAGGCCATCGACAATCTTGTGCATGTACTGTAGCGAAAACAGCTGGTAATCACGCGGGGTCAATACGCCACCCCAGGTGTCAAACACCATCACTGACTGGGCACCGGCTTTGATTTGAGCATTCAGGTACTGAATCACACTGTCGGCCAGTTTATCCAGCAGTGCATGCAGAACTGCAGGTTCGGCGTACATCATTTTTTTGATTTTTGTAAACGCCTTAGTGCTGCCGCCTTCCACCATGTAAGTAGCCAGCGTCCACGGGCTGCCGGAAAAGCCAATCAGCGGCACCTCACCTTTCAAATCTTTTCGGATTTGACGCACGGCGTTCATAACATATTGCAGCTCACCTTCCGGGTCAGGGATACCTATCTTATCGACATCGGCTTTACAGGTGATAGGACGCTCGAATTTTGGCCCTTCACCGGTTTCAAAATACAGTCCAAGACCCATAGCATCTGGAATGGTCAGGATGTCAGAAAACAGGATAGCGGCATCCAGCGGAAAACGGCGCAAAGGTTGCAAAGTCACTTCGCTGGCCAGTTCAGCATTCTTACACAGCGACATAAAGTCGCCAGCCACGCCGCGGGTTGCACGGTATTCTGGTAGATAACGGCCTGCCTGACGCATCATCCATACAGGGGTGCAGTCAACCGGCTGCTTGAGTAAAGCACGCAGATAGCGATCGTTTTTCAATTCTGTCATTGTCAACATCCTGGCAAATAATTGAGTACATTGTAACACCCTGATCCGGCAACAGCAGCTATGCATTCACCCTGAATGGCAATTAATGCCGCGTAGAGCACATCGCTTGTCAGCCGTACGGTTTAAGCATCTGCTGTTTCATTTTTGGCAATCTAATGTTGCAGATATTTTAATCAATAGCCTATCGGTTCTCTGATACTGTTATTAACAGCCAACATCGGCTAATGCAAAAATTGGAGGATCTATGGACCTGCAAGTTGTTATCGAATTTACTGAAACCGGTGTGTACAAAGACCGCTGTTGGGAAAACTCTTTCAAAGCCATGAAAGGACAGTTGCATAAAGTCACCCCGCATTATGCCGCACACCTGATTAAGCATTCCAAAGCCATTTTCCGCGGACTGCCAGAAAGCCACTCAGGCTGATAGGAGCCTGGGTCCCTTCCAGTAAATTATCTCCCTGGCATTTACTGGTCACCATCTTTCCGGATTGCTGCTTCCTGCCTGATAGCCTCGCAAGTAGCCTGAATAAGACGATGCGCAATCGTCCCTGGTGGCGCGATCTGCGGTAACTGATCATGTTTAAACCAGCGGGCATCCACCAGCTCTTCGTAATCCGGACGGATAACACCACTTTGGTGTTCCGCCAGAAATCCCATCATAATGTTGGACGGAAACGCCCAGGGCTGACTGTCAAAGTAGCGGATATTGGTCACTTCAATACCCGTCTCTTCTTTGACTTCACGAGCCACACATTGCTCCAGGGTTTCTCCGGCTTCAACAAAGCCGGCAATAACGGTATACATGCCACTTTTGTGGCGGGGATGCTGCGCCAGCAAAATGCAGTCATCTTTCTTCACCGCAACAATGATACAGGGAGCAATGCGCGGATAATGGTAGCTGTCACAGGCCTGGCAACGCATAGCGTGTGCACCGTCTGCCAATGTCGTTTTCCCGCCGCAGGAAGCACAAAACGCCTGCGTCTCGCACATATGGGATAACTGCATCGCTTTGCCGGCCAGCGCAAACAGATCCTCATGCTCGTGAAGAAATTCCCTGAGAGAATAAAATTTTTTATCGGCCAATAAATCAGGATCTTCCAGCCATCTCACCGGGTATCCCTGATGAAAACCGATCACGGTGGATCTTGCAAGATCCAAGTCAGTAAAGCCTTCCAGTGTAAGCGGTAACTTACCATTTTCTAAATAAATTCTGCGGTCACGAATGACACACCAGTAGCTGTGTTCTTGCTTTTTTGACATTAGCTGCTCCTCCATCCTTGCAGGGTATCAGTTTTGCTGGCAATCTAAACCTAACAGTGGAATTTGGCTTTGCCATATTGGTACTCTTAGTGTCACTAAGAGTTTGACAGGTATTGTTTTCGGCTCCTGCTTCTTGCGGGGCGATCATGAGGACATGGTCATGCTTAGTAAATTCGAACAAGTGCAAAAACAATGGGGTGGCAACAATGATGTCATCGATCATTGGCTGATGTCGAGGCAGCAGCTGCTGATAGATTACTGCAAATTAGCAGGCTTACCTCCCTTTGAAAATAAATCCCGGCAACTTCCCACGTCATCGCAGCTCCAACTCTTCAGCCAGCAACTGGTTGATTACATCTCCGAAGGTCACTTTAAAATTTATGACAAGGTGATGGCAAGGTGGCAGGCGACCGGATATTCCCCAACCACAGAAATCTCACAGCTCTACAACAAAATTACTGATACCACAGATCCCTTGCTGAATTTTGCAGACCGCTATTGTGAGATCACAGACGACAGTGATGATTGGGATAATTTTGATAACGAATTGTCCATGGTGGGTGAACAAATCGAATTAAGGTTCGAGCTGGAAGATGATCTGATTGAGCTGATCAGTGAAAGTTTAGCCGTTCCACCCGGCGCTTAATCACAGCAAATCACACGCTGTGCTACCAAGAACGGGTAATCAGAATCCCTGATTACTGTATGCATCTTTGTCTGTTTAAAATCAGCCAGAGCCCAAAAACAGTCAGGCCGCTGAAAACACATAACCAACGAATTTAAACATAAAAACAAAAGGCACCCCTGAGGGTGCCTTTTTCAGTTTTCGGTTATGCAAGAACCAAACAGATCTTAATCTTCGTCGTTCAAACCGGCATTCAGCAGTGCTGCCAGGTCTTGAGACGCCTGCTCGGCATCAACCTGAGGCTCTACCGGAGCCAGATCCGCATCACGACGACGCTGACGCTGCTGGTGATAAGAGAAACCTGTACCCGCAGGGATCAAACGACCCACGATGACGTTTTCTTTCAGACCACGCAGCTCATCACGCTTACCGGCAACCGCAGCTTCAGTCAGTACGCGAGTCGTTTCCTGGAACGACGCGGCAGAGATGAAGGACTCAGTAGCCAGAGACGCTTTGGTAATACCCAGCAGATCACGCTCAAACAGTGCAGGCTGCTTGTCTTCAGCAATCAGCTGACGGTTGGCGATGTTCACGCGGGAGAATTCCACCTGCTCGCCTTCCAGGAACTCAGAGTCACCCGGAACCGTAATGGTTACCTTACGCAGCATCTGACGGATGATAGTCTCGATGTGCTTATCGTTAATCTTAACGCCTTGCAGACGGTAAACTTCCTGAACCTCGTTAACGATGTATTCTGCTACCGCGTGAACGCCACGCAGACGCAGGATATCGTGTGGAGCTTCCGGACCATCGGCAATAACATCACCTTTTTCAACTTTCTCGCCTTCAAAGACGTTCAGCTGACGCCACTTAGGAATCATTTCCTCATATGGCTGGCCATCAGTTGGGGTGATGATCAAACGACGCTTACCTTTGGTCTCTTTACCGAAGGATACTGCACCTGTGATTTCAGCCAGGATTGCAGGCTCTTTCGGCTTACGCGCTTCGAACAGGTCAGCAACGCGTGGCAGACCACCGGTGATATCTTTCGTACCGCCAGATTCCTGAGGAATACGAGACAGCGTGTCACCGATACCAACCGCAGAACCGTCTTCCAGCTGAACAATGGCTTTACCCGGCAGGAAGTACTGCGCAGGCATATCTGTACCCGGAATCATGACATCGTTGCCTTTGTCATCAACCAGTTTCACCATTGGACGCATATCTTTACCTGCACCGGTACGCTCGGCACCGTCCAGGATTACGATAGAAGACAGACCGGTCAGGTCGTCCGTCTGGCGAGAAACCGTCACACCATCGATCAGATCCACAAACTGGATATGACCTGCCACTTCAGTAATGATTGGCATTGTGTGTGGGTCCCAGTTCGCCACCACTTCACCGGCTTCAACCGCATCGTTGTCGCCTTTGCCCAGCATCGAACCGTATGGCAGCTTGTAGCTTTCCTTGGTACGACCGAACTCATCAACAATAGTCAGCTCAGCAGCACGCGAAGTGATAACCAGCTTGCCATCGTTATTAGTAACGAACTTGGCATTGTGCAGCTTCAGAGAACCTTTGTTCTTCACCTGAATACTGTTTTCTGCTGCCGCACGAGAAGCCGCACCACCGATGTGGAACGTACGCATCGTCAGCTGTGTACCTGGTTCACCGATGGACTGTGCTGCCACAACGCCGACTGCTTCACCCTGGTTAACCAGGTGACCACGAGCCAGGTCACGACCATAACAGTTACGGCAACAACCGAAGTCGTTTTCACAAGTAACAACAGAACGCACTTTAATCTGGTCAACTGAGTTGTCTTCCAGAATGTCACACCACTTCTCGTCCAGCATAGTGTTGCGTTGAACCAGTACTTCTTCAGTACCTGGTTTCAGCACATCATCGGCCACGACTCGACCCAGTACGCGATCTCGCAGCGGCTCTTTAACATCACCACCTTCGATCAGCGGCATCATAGTGATACCTGCGTGCGTACCACAGTCATCAGCTGTGATCACCACATCCTGGGCAACGTCTACCAGACGACGAGTCAGGTAACCTGAGTTCGCTGTTTTCAGTGCCGTATCCGCCAGACCTTTACGCGCACCGTGCGTGGAGATGAAGTACTGGAGTACGTTCAAACCTTCACGGAAGTTCGCGGTGATTGGCGTTTCGATGATCGAACCATCTGGTTTCGCCATCAGACCACGCATACCCGCCAACTGACGAATCTGTGCAGCCGAACCACGAGCACCGGAATCGGCCATCATGTATACACTGTTAAACGATTTCTGCTGTTCTTCTTTACCTTCGCGGTTGATAACTGTGTCAAACGACAGGTTATCCATCATCGCTTTAGCAACCTGTTCGTTCGCGGTTGCCCAGATATCGATCACTTTGTTGTAACGTTCGCCAGCGGTTACCAGACCGGACTGGAACTGATCCTGAATTTCTGCAACTTCAGCTTCAGCTTCAGCGATCTTGGTGTACTTAGCGTCTGGCACCACCATGTCGTCGATACCAACAGATACACCAGACAGAGCCGCGTAAGCAAAGCCTGTGTACATGATCTGGTCAGCAAAAATGACAGTTTGCTTCATACCCAGTTCACGGTAACAGGTGTTCAGCAGGTTCGAGATCTGCTTCTTACCCAGTGCTTCAGTGTTCACCAGGCTGTATGGCAGACCCTTAGGCACGATTTGCCACAGCATGGCTCGGCCAACAGTGGTGTCCATCAGCTGGGTGTTTTTCACCAGCTCACCTTGCTCGTTTTTCACGTGCTCAGTGATACGCACTTTAACGCGAGCATGCAGCTCTGCATTACCGGTACGGTACGCTTTCTCTGCTTCCGCAGAGCCGGCCAGGTACATGCCTTCGCCTTTAGCGTTGATCTTGTCGCGGGTCATGTAGTACAGACCCAGTACAACGTCCTGAGACGGTACGATGATTGGATCACCAGACGCCGGAGACAGGATGTTGTTGGTCGACATCATCAGCGCACGTGCTTCCAACTGCGCTTCCAGCGTCAGCGGTACGTGTACCGCCATCTGGTCACCATCGAAGTCGGCGTTATAAGCCGCACAGACCAGCGGGTGCAGCTGAATCGCTTTACCTTCGATCAACACAGGTTCAAACGCCTGGATACCCAGACGGTGCAGTGTTGGTGCACGGTTCAGCATAACCGGGTGTTCGCGGATCACTTCGTCCAGGATATCCCAAACAACAGCTTCTTCGCGCTCAACCATCTTCTTGGCAGCTTTGATGGTGGTCGCCAGACCACGGGTTTCCAGCTTGCCGTAGATGAACGGTTTGAACAGCTCCAGTGCCATTTTCTTCGGCAGACCACACTGGTGCAGACGCAGGTATGGACCTACGGTGATTACCGAACGGCCTGAGTAGTCGACACGCTTACCCAGCAGGTTCTGACGGAAACGACCCTGCTTACCTTTGATCATGTCAGCCAGAGATTTCAGCGGACGCTTGTTCGAACCAGTGATGGCGCGACCACGGCGACCGTTGTCCAGCAGTGCATCCACAGACTCTTGCAACATACGCTTTTCGTTACGTACGATGATGTCTGGGGCAGCCAGATCCAGCAGGCGCTTCAAACGGTTGTTACGGTTGATCACACGACGGTATAGGTCGTTCAGATCAGAGGTCGCGAAACGACCACCGTCCAGCGGTACCAGAGGACGCAGATCCGGCGGCAGTACCGGCAGTACTGACAGGATCATCCACTCTGGGTTGTTACCGGATTGAACAAATGCTTCTACCAGCTTGAGACGCTTGGTCAGCTTCTTGCGCTTGGTTTCAGAGTTGGTTTCTTCCAGCTCTTCACGCATCAGTTCGATTTCAGCATTCAGATCCATGTTGGCCAGCAGTGCTTTCACTGCTTCGGCGCCCATGCGCGCGTCGAACTCATCGCCCCACTCTTCCAGCGCGTCCAGATACTGTTCTTCAGACAGCAGCTGACTACGCTCAAGATTGGTCATGCCAGGTTCGATAACCACATAAGATTCGAAATAAAGCACACGCTCGATATCACGCAGCGGCATGTCCATCAACAGGCCGATACGGGATGGCAGTGATTTCAGGAACCAGATGTGGGCAACAGGAGAAGCCAGCTCAATATGACCCATACGCTCACGACGTACTTTGGTCTGAGTAACTTCTACACCACATTTTTCACAGATCACGCCGCGGTGCTTCAGGCGTTTGTATTTACCACAAAGACATTCATAGTCTTTGACCGGGCCAAAGATACGTGCACAGAACAGACCGTCACGCTCAGGCTTAAAGGTACGGTAGTTAATGGTTTCTGGCTTTTTCACTTCACCGAAAGACCATGAACGAATCATGTCAGGTGAAGCAAGACCGATTTTGATCGCATCAAATTCTTCGGTCTTGTGCTGTGCTTTCAGAAACTTAAGTAAGTCTTTCACATTCGGCTCCTGTGAGGAGTTGACCCATAAAGGCGCCGTGGCGGCGGCGCCTTCATATTGATACCGGATTCAAGTAGTACTGACAGCGTCAGGCTTACTCGTCTTCCAGCTCGATGTTGATACCCAACGAGCGGATCTCTTTCAACAGTACGTTGAAGGATTCCGGCATACCTGGTTCCATACGGTGATCACCATCGACGATGTTTTTATACATCTTCGTACGGCCATTCACGTCATCCGATTTCACTGTCAGCATTTCCTGCAGCGTATAGGCGGCACCATAAGCTTCCAGTGCCCACACTTCCATCTCACCGAAGCGCTGACCACCGAACTGAGCTTTACCGCCCAATGGCTGCTGAGTTACCAGACTGTACGAACCGGTAGAACGGGCGTGCATCTTGTCGTCGACCAGGTGGTTCAGTTTCAGCATGTACATGTAACCAACAGTTACAGGACGCTCGAACTGCTCACCGGTACGGCCATCAAACAAATTCAGCTGACCCGATTCTGGCAAGTCTGCCAGTTTCAACAGCTCTTTGATTGCTGGCTCAGGCGCACCGTCAAAGACAGGCGTCGCGATCGGCAGACCCGCACGCAGGTTCTCAATCAGGGTACGAACTTCATCATCAGACATAGATGCAATATCAACATTCTGACGGGTATCGCCCAGATCATAGACCTTCTGAAGGAATTCGCGGAACCTATGCAGTTCCTGCTGTTCTTTCAGCATCTGATTGATCTTGTCGCCGATACCTTTTGCCGCCAGACCCATGTGAGTTTCCAGGATCTGACCGATGTTCATACGCGAAGGTACACCCAGTGGGTTCAGTACGATGTCGACCGTCTGGCCTTTCTCATCGTAAGGCATGTCTTCAACCGGACAAATCTTCGAGATAACACCCTTGTTACCGTGACGGCCGGCCATCTTATCACCAGGCTGAATACGGCGTTTAACGGCCAGATAGACCTTAACGATCTTCAGGACGCCAGGGGCCAGGTCATCACCTTGGGTGATCTTACGACGCTTGGTTTCGAACTTCTTATCGAACTCAGATTTCAGCTCATCGTACTGCTCAGCCAGCTGCTCCAGCTGGTTTTGCAGTGACTCGTCATCCAGAGTCTGAGAGAACAGCTTCTCACGGTCCATGGAAGACACACGCGCGTCATCATAACCGGCAGACAGCAGCAGAGTACGGACACGAGCCAGCAAACCACCTTCCAGGATCTGGAATTCTTCGGTGATGTCTTTCTTCGCTTCTTTCAGCTGCATCTCTTCAATTTCGAGTGCACGCTTGTCCTTCTCTACGCCATCGCGCGTGAAGACCTGAACGTCGATGATGGTACCAGACACAGAGTTAGGTACACGCAGCGACGAGTCTTTCACGTCAGACGCTTTTTCACCGAAGATGGCACGCAGCAGTTTCTCTTCCGGTGTCAGCTGAGTCTCACCCTTAGGCGTTACTTTACCAACCAGAATATCGCCACCCTTCACTTCCGCACCGATGTAAACGATGCCGGACTCGTCCAGTTTGGACAGGGCTGCTTCACCCACGTTCGGGATGTCTGCTGTGATTTCTTCCGCACCCAGCTTAGTATCACGTGCCACACAGGACAGTTCCTGAATGTGGATAGTCGTCAGGCGATCTTCCTGAACCACACGCTCAGAGACTAAGATGGAGTCTTCGAAGTTGTAGCCGTTCCAAGGCATGAACGCGATACGCATGTTCTGGCCAAGAGCCAGCTCACCCAGGTCAGTAGACGGACCATCAGCCAGCACGTCACCACGTGCTACAGGTTCACCCGGCATCACAGTTGGACGCTGGTTGATACAGGTGTTCTGGTTAGAACGGGTGTACTTAGTCAGGTTGTAGATGTCGATACCGGCTTCGCCCGGTACCAGCTCGTCTTCGTTCACTTTGATAACGATACGAGACGCATCTACCGACTGAACCATACCGCCACGTTTAGCCACCGAGGTTACACCGGAGTCAACCGCTACCGCACGCTCAATACCTGTACCTACCAGCGGCTTATCAGCACGCAGAGTCGGTACTGCCTGACGTTGCATGTTCGCACCCATAAGGGCACGGTTAGCATCATCGTGCTCCAGGAACGGGATCAGGGACGCTGCCACAGATACCACCTGGTTGGTTGCAACGTCCATATACTGAACGTGGTCACGTGGGTGAAGACCAGATTCACCTTTGTGGCGGGCAGTGATCAGCTCATCGGTAAAGCTACCGTCTTCTTCAAGAGCGGCGTTTGCCTGAGCGATAACAAACTGACCTTCTTCAATCGCTGACAGATAATCAATCTGGTCGGTAACCTCACCATCAACCACTTTGCGGTATGGTGTTTCCAGGAAACCATACGGGTTACAACGCGCAAATACAGACAGCGAGTTGATCAGACCGATGTTCGGACCTTCAGGAGTCTCGATAGGACACAGACGACCGTAGTGCGTGGCGTGAACATCTCGAACTTCAAAGCCCGCACGCTCACGTGTCAGACCACCTGGACCCAGGGCAGAAATACGACGTTTGTGCGTCACTTCTGACAATGGGTTGTTCTGATCCATAAACTGAGACAACTGAGAAGAGCCAAAGAACTCTTTCACTGCCGCAGAGATAGGCTTAGCGTTGATCAGATCCTGTGGCATCACAGCATCCAAATCGCCCAGGCTCAGACGTTCTTTAACTGCGCGCTCAACACGTACCAGACCGACACGGAACTGGTTTTCAGCCATTTCGCCAACACTACGGATACGGCGGTTGCCCAGGTGGTCGATATCATCAACTTCACCTTTACCGTTACGAATGTCGATCAGCTTACGCATCACGTCGATAATATCGTCGTGATCCAGCGTGCCAGAACCTGTTGTTTCTTCACGTACCAGAGAGCTGTTGAACTTCATGCGGCCAACCGCAGACAGGTCATAGCGATCTTCAGAGAAGAACAGGCTTTCAAACAGCTGCTCTGCCGCTTCGCGCGTTGGTGGCTCACCAGGGCGCATCATGCGGTAGATTTCAACCAGGGCGCTCAGACGATCTGTTGTACTGTCAATACGCAGGGTATCAGACATGTACGGACCGTAATCCAGGTCGTTGGTAAACAGCACTTCGATGGCTTTGTGGCCAGCCTGAGACAGCTTAGCCAGAATTTCCAGGCTCAGCTCTTGGTTAGCTTCAACAATCAGCTCACCCGTGTCTTCATTCACATATTCACGTGCTGACACTTTGCCCACGATGTACTCAACCGGTACTTCGATGTGGTCAATGTTATCTTTCTGCAGCTGTCGGATATGGCGCGCAGTAATACGGCGACCTTTCTCAACGTACACAGTGCCGTTCGCTTCAATATCGAAGCTCGCAGTTTCACCGCGCAGACGGTCTGGCACCAACTCCATAACCAAAGACTTGCCTTGTACTTCGAAATTGATCTTCTCGAAGAACAGGTCAAGGATTTGCTCAGTGGTATAGTTCAGCGCACGCAGAATAATAGACGCAGGCAACTTACGACGACGGTCGATACGAACGTAGACGTTATCCTTTGGATCAAATTCGAAATCCAACCATGAGCCACGGTAAGGAATGATGCGTGCGTTATAAAGCACTTTACCTGAAGAGTGGGTTTTACCCTTATCGCTGTCGAAAAAGACGCCCGGGCTACGGTGCAGCTGGGATACGATAACCCTCTCGGTACCGTTAATAACGAATGTACCGTTATCTGTCATGAGCGGAATTTCGCCCATGTAAACTTCTTGTTCTTTAATGTCTTTTACTGTGCCAGCTGGTGCGTCCTTGTCATACATAACAAGACGTAATTTCACGCGTAACGGCGCGGAATATGTTACACCACGAATCTGACATTCTTTGACATCGAACACCGGCTCACCGAGACGATAGCTAACGTATTGCAGCTCGGAATTGCCGTTATAGCTCTGAATTGGGAATACAGAACGAAAGGCAGCTTCTAGACCGTAATGCCCTTCCGGATCCTGCTCGATGAACTTATCAAAAGACTCAAGCTGGATCGACAGCAAGTAAGGTACATCCAATACTTGAGGACGCTTACCAAAATCCTTACGGATACGCTTTTTCTCGGTATAAGAGTAAACCATAGGTTCCTCAGATCGCTGATAAGTGATCCAAACTACCTCTAGTAAGAGGCAGTGACTAATAACATTGTTTGTAGCAGGAACAGCACTGGAGTACAGGCTGTGATTTGCACGGGAAGCGGTTGCAAAACAATGTGAAAAACACCACTACCCTACAGCGCAAAAGGGCCGGTGGCTTTTTAGCCACCAGCCCATAGCCATAAAGGCTAAGAAATTAAGTAATAATTACTTGATTTCAACAGATGCACCAGCTTCTTCCAGCTGAGCTTTCAGAGCTTCAGCTTCAGCTTTCTCAACACCTTCTTTCAGAGGTGCTGGAGCGCCGTCAACCAGAGCTTTAGCTTCTTTCAGGCCCAGACCAGTTGCGCCACGTACTGCTTTGATTACAGCAACTTTGTTACCGCCAGCAGCAGTCAGGATTACGTCGAATTCAGTTTGCTCTTCAGCAACTGCTTCAGCAGCGCCGCCAGCAACTACTGCTGCAGCAGCAGTAACACCGAACTTCTCTTCCATTGCTTCGATCAGTTCAACAACTTGCATTACAGACATTTCTGCAACTGCGTCTAGGATTTGCTCGTTAGTGATAGACATAACAATTCTCTTTTAAAGTCAACAATTAGTTTAAATAGCAACCAATAAAAAACCAAACTTATTAAGCGGCTTCTTTCTGATCGCGAATAGCTGCAATAGTACGAACCAGCTTGCCAGCAGAAGCTTCTTTCATGCACATCATCAGACGTGCGATAGCTTCGTCGTAAGTTGGCAGTTTCGCCAGAACATCTGCATCAGTCAGTACGCCTTCGAATGCAGCAGCTTTGATCTCGAAATCTTTGTTCTCTTTAGCAAAGTCTTTGAAAAGACGTGCTGCGGCACCTGGGTGCTCTGTAGAGAAAGCCAGCAGAGTAGGGCCTACGAAAGTGTCAGCAAGACACTCGTAGTTAGTACCTACTACTGCACGACGAGCCAGAGTATTACGAACAACACGTACGTAAACACCCGCTTCACGCGCTTGTTTACGCAGAGTCGTCATAGCACCCACGGCTACGCCACGAGAGTCAGCAACAACTGCAGACAGGGCACCACTGGCAGCTTCGTTGACTTCAGCAACAATTGCCTGTTTGTCTTGAAGGTTTAAAGCCATTGGATTTGCTCCTGGATTGTGTTTACCCACTCACTGCAAAATTGCAGGAGAGTTTGTACGGCGCAGATCCAAGAAAGACAGTAAATCAATCATGTTCCTGGCACCGTCTACGTAGGTTGAAGTATTAAGTTCTGAGAACACCTACGGTCTAGGACGAAGATCCCGGCAGAATGCTGCCCAGATCTTAGCCATTAATTCGAAACGCAGGATTATACATAATCCCAGCGATTCTGCAAATATTAAACGTTAGCGTCCAGAGTATTCTGGTCTAGCGCCACACCTGCACCCATAGTGGTAGAGATGCTGACTTTCTTGATGAAAGTACCTTTAGCTGATGCAGGTTTTGCTTTTTTCAGCGCAACCAGCAGAGATTCCAGGTTAGCTTTCAGTTTGTCAGCGTCGAAATCAACCTTACCGATAGTGGTGTGGATGATACCGTTCTTGTCGTTACGGTAACGAACCTGACCCGCTTTAGCATTCTTCACAGCTTCAGCAACGTTAGGCGTTACAGTACCCACTTTCGGGTTAGGCATCAGGCCACGAGGACCCAGGATAGTACCCAGCTGACCAACAACGCGCATTGCGTCTGGAGAAGCGATAACAACGTCAAAGTTCATTTCGCCTTTCTTAACCAGTTCAGCCAGATCTTCCATACCAATCAGATCTGCACCCGCTTCTTTCGCTGCTTCAGCGTTAGCACCTTGAGTGAAAACCGCTACGCGGACATCACGGCCAGTACCGTGTGGCAGTACAGTTGCGCCACGAACGTTCTGATCAGATTTACGAGCATCGATACCCAGGTTAACTGAAACGTCAACACTTTCTACGAATTTAGCAGTAGCCAGTTCTTTCAGCAGAGCAACAGCTTCGTTGATGTCGTACTCGCGAGTAGCGTCAACTTTCTCACGGATTACGCGCATACGCTTAGTTAGTTTTGCCATTGTCTTAACCCTCAACTACCAGACCCATTGAACGGGCAGTACCCGCGATAGAGCGCTTCATCGCTTCGATGTCGGCACCAGTCATGTCTGCAGCTTTAGTTTCTGCGATCTCTTGGATCTGAGCTTCAGTCACTTTACCCACTTTTTCAGTGTTAGGACGGCCAGAGCCTGACTTAACACCAGCTGCTTTCTTCAGCAGAACTGCAGCAGGTGGAGTTTTAGTAACGAAAGTGAAAGAACGGTCGCTATAAACAGTGATAACCACTGGAGTTGGCAGACCTTTCTCCATTGAATCTGTTTTAGCGTTAAACGCTTTACAGAATTCCATGATGTTCACACCGTGCTGACCCAGAGCTGGACCAACTGGTGGAGATGGGTTTGCCATACCAGCTGCAACTTGCAGCTTGATGTAAGCTTCTACTTTTTTAGCCATTGCTTAATTACCTTAATTTGGGTTCAAACGTCTGCTTTTAGCAAACAGACTCCCCGTCTAACGAAAGGGCGCGAAATTATAGTGTAATTCCACGCCCTTGACAATATGACTTGATTACTTATTGATCAGTTTTTCTCAACCTGACCAAACTCCAGTTCAACCGGAGTCGCACGGCCGAAGATAGAGACCGAGACTTTCACACGGCTCTTGTCATAATCGACTTCTTCAACCACACCGTTAAAGTCAGCAAACGGACCATCCGTCACGCGAACCACTTCACCCGGCTCAAACACAGTTTTGTGAACAGGCGATTCACTCGCCTGCTGCAGACGATTCAAAATCGCAGCAGCTTCTTTGTCTGAAATTGGCGCCGGACGATCAGATGTTCCGCCAATGAACCCCATCACACGAGGAATACTACGTACCAGATGCCAGGTTTCATCATTCATCACCATCTGTACGAGAACGTAACCAGGGAAGAACTTACGCTCGCTTTTGCGGCGCTGGCCAGCACGCATTTCCACTACTTCTTCTGTAGGTACTAATACCTCGTCGAAGTAGTCTTCCATGCCATGCATCTTGATATGTTCACGTAGTGACTGTGCAACTCGCCCTTCAAAACCAGAGAAGGCCTGCACAACATACCATCGTTTTTTTGGAGCTTCGCTCATGAACTCTTACCTCTATACACCGGTAACCAGGCGGACCAAACGGACCATAATGCCGTCGATGCCCCACAGGGCTAACGCCATAATGACAGTGACAGCTAAAACGATAAAGGTTGTCTGCGTAGCTTCCTGACGAGTTGGCCACACTACCTTGCGGACTTCCATGCGCGATTCACGGGCAAAAGTGATCGCTGTTTTACCTTTTGCTGTTAGAGCTGCAACACCACCAGCAGCGGCAACCAGGACCACTACAGCTGCGGCACGCAACGCTACAGATACATCACTGTACAGGTAATTACCAACCACCGCGGCTGCCAGCAGGGCAAATACAACAACCCATTTCAGGCTATCCATGCTACTAGAGCTGCTTTGGTTTTCGGCATTCGCTTTCATACAACCAACCTGTAACTTGTCTCAATATAGACGAAAATAACCTCGCAGGTAGCGAGGCTTCTAAGGATTAAGTAAATCCCTTTCGTAACGCTCTGTACACCTTAACGCATTTTTCACTCGGCACACTGACCAAAAAATACGCTAATCTGAGGCGGAGCGTAGAAAAAGGGCATCAAATGATGCCCTTTTTCGTACCTTGTCGTCAAATATTATT
>NZ_JAKLTE010000022.1:0-85543 GCF_022014395.1 Photobacterium sp. WH77
ATCAAACAATGCCAAGTAAGCCACTGAACTCAAGCGCGACATACCTCAAACTCTGATACAACAACTCGTTGCCGTATCCGCTGCATGGATTCCCGCTTGCGCTGTAATGACGGGCTGAAAATGTACATTGATAGCACTCCCACAGGGAAAAATTCAGGACGAATTTTTAGGTTGTCGGCGCCGGGAGCGCCTACAACCGCCCCGGACCACACCAAAGAACAAAAAGGGCTTTCTGGGCACTCTTTATCCCTATAAAGAGTGTCTGGCGCGCATCGCACAATGCCAAGAAAGACTCCGGACTCAAGCGCGACATACCTCCGCTTCACCAGAAACTTCAGCCACGACGCAAGGCGGGAAAAGTATTCCCGCCTCGTGATTGCGCGTTTATCACAATGCTATCACGATTAGAAACGGCCAGAACTGACAGTTAAGCACCGAAGTCGAAATCAAAGGTCTGGTAAAAAGCATTGCCGGTATTGACAACCAACCAGAGCAAAACGACGACGTGATGGCCCTTTTTATTTTCAGGCAGTGCCACTTGATGATGCGTTTTAGCCGGGAGTTCATGCTCCCAGTGTGGGGCTTCCGGATAGATATCTTCGTAAAATGGCTTGGCTTCAAGCTGAGAGCGGGAAATCGCCTGGTCCGGATTCCAGCCATCTTTGGTGATGAAAGCCACGTATCCACGGGTTTTATGAGCTTCGGTATACACCCACTCGACGTCGACAATCTTATTCGATGGTACTGGAATCTTAGGCCAGGCTGTTTTCCCCTCTGCAATCAGTTCCTTGTCGGTGAGGTTGAGCTTCTCACGTACATCCAGGTGACCACCGCTGCAAATCAAGCCATCTTCGGGCGGCTGTGCGCTGGGGTCATCGGTAGCTTCATAGAAGGCAGGGCCACCGGTTATATCGGGGAAGTTCTTGCCACCTTCCAGTTCGTTGACATACCACTCTTGCAGGCCCCACCAACTTTGTTCCACCGCAACGACACCGCGTGAGGGTGGGTTGATAGCACGGCCGTGCTTCGGAGAAATGTTACCGACATTGGGAGATTTTTGAATCATGACTGATCTAGCCTCTTGTTGTTTGTAAGGTCACTTTCAGTTATAGATTAAGATTAACAATATGCATCATGTTTCATTTGATTTTGTGAAAATGTTGAAGTCACTCGAAAGTATGGCAGTTGGAGGATCCCGCCAGTGGCGGGTAAACAGGCACTGTGCTGACAGGGAGACACTTCTGTCGGTGCGTCACTTTCTTTCCTTGGCTATTGTTGGCAAATCTATAAAATAGCCCCTTCGTTTGTTGGGCGGAATATCACGTTCTGCCCGGTGTCGCCAAATCCGGCGTACTGACGGCTTTGCCGGTCAGGCCGGGCTGATGAAGGAAGATTGCATGATCCAGAAGCTGACAGGCTGTCGTGACATATGTGGTGCCTGGATGCGCTGGCTCGGTGTCGGACTGTCTTTCTTCTGCACCTTCAGTGTGATGGCTGCACCAGACAGTCAGGTCATTATTATCGGCGCGGATCACAACTACCCGCCTTACGAATTCATTAATGAAGACGGTGAGCCGGATGGCTACAACACCGAGCTGACCCTGGCGATTGCCGAACTGATGGGCATTAATATCGAGATCAAAATGGGGGCATGGAATGATATTCGCCGCCAGTTTGATCAGGGCGAGATTGATATCGTGCAGGGTATGATTCAGTCCAGTGCCCGGCAGGCGAGATACAGTTTTTCGCCGCCCCATGCCATAGTGCATCAGTCGGTGTTTGCCCGAAAGGGCACCCCCTTTGTGGCCAGTCTTGATGACCTGGCGGGCAAATCCGTGATTGTTCAGCGCAGCGGGGCGATGCACGATTACCTGAGCAATCAGCAGCCGGGTGCAAACCTGGTGCTGGTGGACTCTCACGCCGATGGACTGCGTTTGCTGGCCTCCGGTCAGCATGACTACGCGCTGGTGGCGAACCTGCCGGGTCTGTATACCGGCAAGGCGTTGGATCTGTCGAATATCATTCCGGTAGGAAAACCTTTTGGTGCCCAGCATTACGGCTATGCAGTGCGAAAAGGCCATGAAGATTTACTGGCCCAGTTCAGCGAAGGGCTGGCGATTTTGAAAAACACCGGCCGTCAGCAAGCTATTTACGACAAATGGCTGGGCCCGCTGGAAGCGCCGGGGATCAGCTGGAAGAAACTGGGCATGGCTGCCGCCACGATTTCCGCCCTTCTGCTGCTGGTGCTGGGGGGGATCATGATTTGGAACCGGGCGCTGAGCCGGGAAGTGGCCCGGCGGACCAAAGCGCAGCAACTCCAGCAGCAACAGCTGATTCAGGCGGATAAAATGACCTCGCTGGGCATTCTGGTGTCTGGCATGGCCCATGAGATCAACAACCCCAGCAGTTTGCTGCTGCTGAATTTACCCATTCTCAAAGACGCGTATCAGGATGCGGAAGACATTCTGGATGCCCATTATCAGCAGTATGGCGATTTCACCTTAGGCGGGCTGGCCTACAGCCGGATGCGGGAGGAAATTCCCTCCATGCTGGATGATATGCAGGCGGGGACCCAGCGGATCCGCCGGATTGTCGATGACCTGAGGGATTTTGCCCGCCAGGAACCCAGTGCGCTCAATGAAGTGGTGGATCTGAATCAGGTCACGGCGGCGGCGATTCGCTTGGTCGACAGCACCTTATCGACATCGACCCATCACTTTTCTGTCGAATACGGCGATCAGCTGCCGTGTTTTGAAGGCAACGGCCAGCGGATCGAGCAAGTGATCATCAACCTGATCATCAATGCCTGTCAGGCGCTGACGTCACAGCAACAAAGCATCAGGGTGACGACAGGTTTCAATCCGGCAGACAATGTGCTGATCCTGGAAGTCTGCGATCAGGGGCTGGGCATCGACCCTGAGCATCTTCCTCATTTGAGTGATCCTTTCTTTACCACCAAGCGTGAGCAGGGCGGGACGGGCTTGGGGCTGTCTATTTCATTCAGCATAGTGAGTGAACATGGCGGCACGTTGAAATATGACTCTAGACTACAACAAGGCACTTGCGTGACGCTTGCGCTGCCAGCCTTGAAAGGGACAACTGTTTAATGAAGACAAATCGCTATCCTGCATTCGGTGTCTTGCTGGTGGATGATGAACCGGCCTTTCTGCGCAGCCTGAGTATCGTGCTGGAGCGGCGGGGCGGCATCAATCATATCGTCCAGTGTCAGGACAGCCGCGATGCCATGGCCATTATTGAACAGGAAAATATCGGCCTGGTGCTGCTGGATCTGACCATGCCGCACCTGTCCGGCGAAGTCTTGCTGCAGCAGATCAAGGCTGAATTTCCTGAAGTCGGCGTCATTATTATCAGCGGGCTGAATCAGGTCGAAACGGCGGTCAACTGTATCCGGCTCGGTGCTTATGATTACTTCGTGAAAACCACAGAGGAAAACCGGCTGATCGAAGGCGTGAAACGGGCCATTTTGCTGCAGGAAATGCGCGAAGAGCACAACGCGCTGCGGCGCCGGTTTCTGACTGACACCCTGGAGCGGCCGGAGGCTTTTGGCGACATTATTACCCGTGATAAAGGCATGCGCTCAGTGTTCCAATATCTCGAATCGGTAGCGCCAAGCAGCCAGCCTGTGATGGTGTGCGGTGAGAGTGGTGTTGGTAAAGAGCTGATCGCCCGGGCGCTGCATACCCTGAGTGAGCGTGCCGGGCCGCTGATCAGCGTGAATGTCGCCGGACTGGACGACAATGTGTTTGCCGACACCTTGTTTGGTCACCACCGCGGCGCGTTTACCGGTGCCGATAAACCCCGCGCTGGTCTGATCGAACAAGCGGCAGGTGGCACCCTTTTTCTCGATGAAATCGGTGACTTGAGCCAGACATCACAGGTCAAGTTGCTGCGCCTGATTCAGGAAGGGGAATACTATCCCCTCGGCAGTGACAGGCCGAAACGTCTCAACGCACGGATTGTGGTGGCCACGCATCAGAATCTGGTGCAGAAGCAACAAAGCGGCGAGTTCCGCAAAGACCTCTATTACCGTTTGAAAACCCATCAGGTGGATATTCCGCCCTTGCGCCAGCGCCGTCAGGATATTCCTTTGCTGCTGGAACACTTTTTACAGGAAGCGGCCGATGAGCTGGGCAAAACCAAGCCGACCATCCCGAAAGAGCTGCCGGTGCTGCTGGCAAACTATGCCTTTCCCGGCAATATCCGTGAGCTGAGGGCGCTGGCGTATGATGCCATGAGTCAGCACCGCTCGCGCATGTTGTCCATGGAGGTGTTTCGCCGGGTGCTGGATCAGGACAATGACGTCAGTGAGATGGCTGCAGGAAACAGCCTGACTATGTTCGATCCGGAGCAGTCTCTGCCGACCCTGCAGGAAATGGGCGATTTACTGATTCAGGAAGCCATGCGCCGGGCGGAGGGCAATCAGTCTCTGGCGGCGAAGTTTCTGGGGATCTCGCAGCCCGCGCTCAGCAAGCGACTGAAAAAATCTCAGCCGGAATAATCACCGCGCATCAGGCTTCACTGGGTCGGGCTGGCTGAACCCCTATAACCAAAGTAAAGGTTATAACTTTGTAAATAGTCAATAAGACCATGTTTTATAAAGGAAAGGTTCGGGTTTGTCACTCGAGCCTATTCCTTTGGTTATACCCCTTCTTAGGTTGGCCTATTTCTCTTTTGTTATCTTTTCTAAATAAAAAACAATGACTTGTATTTGCTTTGATGTTTGGCATCATGCTTGCATTAATCCTGTTCCTGTATGTATGGGCTCAGCCCATCCTGACGTGTAAACAATGACAGCTAAGCAGAAACGGGGACTCACCCGACTTCTGTCAATTGGATAAGGAAATAACATGGAACAAGCTCACGAGGAGCCAACCCCGAAAGGTATGTGGGGCGGACTCGCCTTATGGAAGAAAATTCTGGTCGGTATGATTCTTGGGGTCATCGCGGGCAGCCTGCTCGGCCCGGATGCAGAAATCCTCAAGCCTATCGGCACTCTGTTTATCAATGCCATTAAAATGCTCATCGTGCCTCTGGTGTTCTGCTCTTTGGTGGTCGGCGTGACCTCCATGCAAGATACCCGCAAGATGGGACGAATTGGCGCCAAAGCCATTGTGATTTACCTCTCGACCACAGCAGTGGCCATCAGTATCGGTCTTGGCCTGTCCAGTATCCTGGCACCGGGTGCCGGCTTGGAGATGACGGCAACAGCGGCGGCGGCAGAAGCGAAAGAAGCGCCGACTCTGGTTCAGACACTGCTCAGTTTAATCCCGAACAACCCTATCAGTGCACTGGCAACAGGGAACATTCTGCAAATCATCGTATTCGCTCTGGGCCTGGGTGTGGCGCTGAACTTGTGTGGTGAGAAAGGAAAACCTGCCGTTCAGGTGTTCGAAAGTCTGGCTGAGGCCATGTACAAGCTGACTGAACTGGTCATGAAGCTGGCGCCTTACGGTATCTTCGGTCTGATGGCCTGGGTGGCCGGTAAATACGGTCTGGAAATCCTGTTGCCACTGTTTAAAGTGATTGCGGTGGCTTACATCGGCAGCCTGCTGCATGTACTGCTGTTCTACCCGGCGGTGATCAAAGTCTTCGGTCGTCTTAACCCTATGCCTTATATCAAAGGGATTGCGACCCCGGCTGCAGTGGCCTTTACCACCACCAGCAGTTCAGGCACCTTGCCTGCCAGCATTAAATGCGCCCGTGAAGAGCTGGGTGTGTCTAAAGGTGTGTCCAGTTTTGTTCTGCCGTTAGGCGCGACCATTAACATGGACGGCACGGCGTTGTATCAGGGTGTGGCGGCGCTGTTTGTCGCACAGGCATTTGGTATTAACCTGGAGTTTGCCGACTATGTTGCCATAGTGATGACAGCAACGCTGGCTTCCATTGGTACCGCCGGTGTACCGGGTGCCGGCCTGATCATGCTGTCGCTGGTACTGACCACAGTTGGCCTGCCAATGGAAGGTCTGGCGATTGTCGCCGGTATTGACCGTATTCTGGATATGGCTCGTACCACTGTGAATGTCTGTGGCGATCTGATGGTTGCTGTCCTGGTTGGTCGCAGCGAAGACGAGCTGGATACTGAAGTCTATAACCGCAGTACAGAGAAAACGACCCTGACGGCGAGCGAAGATATCGCTTAATCCTCGTTGAGCTCTATAGAGAGATAGGCCAGCCGCAAAGGCTGGCCTTTTTTATGCGTGCGACTTTTTACACAGGCGGCTTTTTATACAGGTGACTTTTTATACGGGCGAATAGGTTTTGTGGACAGAAACTGAGGAAAATCGTGCAAGAGTTTGTAAATTACACTGGGTAGGCAATGCATTTTCAGTGTGATGGATAAAAGACAATATTCAGACCAGGATCATATTCCTGCCCATTGAGCGATCTCGCCAGAGTGCAGGCTAACAGGCTGCTTATACAGGTGTTTATTGGTTTCATGCACAAGTGATGCATAAAGTGCCGGTTATTAAGCATTCCGGGCTGATAAGAATAAATAGCCTTTTTTTGCAATCTCTTCAGCTATGCATTAATTGCATTGTTGCTTACTTTTATGCATTTCCCTTTAAGGCTCAAAACGACGATTGTATGAAGCACTTAGCCGCCATAAGAAGCTGAAGATGGCTCGTATAAGCGGCGAAGTGGTATCTCTTTCCTACCCATGAGTTTAAGGTGACCGCTATGCTTGATACTGTCCAGCAAGTACGTATTGAAGAAGATCTGTTAGGCCAGCGTGAAATTCCCGCTTCTGCTTATTACGGCATTCATTCTCTTCGCGCTTACGAGAACTTCAATATTTCTTCAATGCGTATTTCCGACGTGCCAGAGTTTGTTCGCGGCATGGTCTTTACCAAGAAAGCGGCAGCACGTGCCAATATGGAGCTGGGCAGTATTCCGTCGGAAGTGGGCCAGTACATCATTCAAGCCTGCGATCTGATTCTGGAAACAGGTAAATGCATGGATCAGTTCATCTCTGACGTGTATCAGGGCGGCGCAGGTACTTCTGTGAACATGAACACCAATGAAGTGATCGCCAATATTGCGCTGGAGCTGAAAGGCCATGCCAAAGGCGAGTATCACATCATTAACCCGAATGATCATGTTAACAAGAGCCAGTCGACCAACTGTGCTTACCCGACAGGCTTCCGTGTGGCTGTGTATAACAGCATTATCAAGCTGGTGGGTTCTATTGAGCATCTGCAGGCGGCGTTTGATGCCAAAAGCGAAGAGTTCAGTGATGTGCTGAAGATGGGCCGTACTCAGTTGCAGGACGCCGTGCCTATGACGGTCGGACAAGAATTCCACGCTTTCAGTATCTTGCTGAAAGAAGAAATCAAAAACCTGAAATATTCCGCGGCTTTGCTGCTGGAAGTGAACCTGGGTGCCACCGCGATTGGTACCGGCCTTAACGCCCCGGCCGGATATCAGGAACTGGCGGTGAAATATCTGGCAGAAGCCACTGGTCTGGACTGTGTACCGGCAGAAGATCTGATTGAAGCGACGTCTGACTGTGGCGCTTACGTGACAGTGCACGGCGCGCTGAAGCGACTGGCGGTTAAGATGTCGAAAGTCTGTAACGATTTGCGTCTGCTGTCATCGGGTCCGCGTGCCGGTCTGAATGAAATTAACCTGCCGGAAATGCAGGCGGGTTCCTCCATCATGCCAGCTAAAGTAAACCCTGTGATTCCGGAAGTGGTGAATCAGGTGTGCTTTAAAGTGATCGGTAACGACACCACAGTGACCTTTGCGGCAGAAGCCGGACAGTTGCAGCTGAACGTGATGGAGCCGGTGATCGGCCAGGCTATTTTCGAGTCGATTGAACTGCTGAGCAATGCCTGTATCAATCTGGCGGACAAATGCATCTCGGGTATCAAAGTGAACCGCCAGATTTGTGAAGATTATGTCTTCAACTCTATCGGTATCGTAACTTACCTGAACCCGTATATCGGCCACCACGAAGGCGATATCGTCGGTAAGATTTGTGCTGAAACCGGTCGTAGCGTGAAAGAAGTTGCGATGGAGCGTGGCCTGCTGAGTGAAGAGGAGCTGAACGATATTTTCTCTGCTCAGAACCTGATGCGCCCGAGCTACAAAGCCAAGCTGTACAGCTGAAAGAATGTAATAACTGAAAGAATATAAAGAACAATAAATAAAAGGTCTTGAAACCCTACATCCTTTACCTCCCTTGTTTTCAAGGGAGGTTTTTTTATTTCTGGGGGACAGTGATTGTCAGTCCCTGCTCATCAGGCCATCAATCGGGCTGATCTTACTCAGCGCACTCCAGATGGCTTCGCAGGTCGGGTGGAGCCGGGAGTGATAACGGTAAATGTACAAATCCAGCGGCACGGGCTCCCGTGCGGTAAGTATCTGTAGCCGTCCGGCGGCCAGCTCATCTTTGATGGCGTAATCCGGTAACCAGCTGATGCCTTTCCCTTGCATCACCAGGGCTTTGATGAAATCTGTCATTGATGAGGTACAGACAGTATTCGGCGTTAATGTCCGGTTGGCGCGTTGCAGCGCCCGGCCCATGTAACTTTCCGGGGTATAGTCCAGCGACGGCACGGCGTCATTGTCTGCGGGATCAAAGAGTGGTTTACCATGTTCATCGACCGCCGACACGCAGTACAGATAAGAGCGCCCCAGATAAACAGAACGGTAAGGCGCCATTTGCAGGCTGTCCTCATAGAATGAAAACAGAAAATCGCATTTACCGTCGATCAGCTGTTTTACCGCGTCATCCACCTCATTGGCTACCACAGAAAGCTGAGTGTTTAAGGTCGGGTTAAACAAACAGGCATGCAGCTTAGGCAGCACACTGATCGCCATGGAATGCGAAGAGCTGATCCGCACGGTATGACGACCCAGAAATGAGCTGCCAGCCAGACGGCTCACTTCGTCATCCAGTTGCTGAAGAATCGACAGCGCAGTCGTTTTAAACTGCTTGCCTTTCAGTGTCAGCTCGATGGGGGTTTTGCTGCGATCGATTAAATTCAGCCCTAGTTCGGCTTCAAGGGATTTTATCCGGCGACTGAAAGCCGGCTGCGTCACATTACGTACAGCGGCTGCATGGGAAAAGTTACGCAGTTCGGCCAGTGTCAGAAAATCCTGTAACCATTTCGTTTCGATATTTTTCATTATATAAGTGGCTGTTTTATCGAATAATCATTTGTATTTACGGCTCAAAATGAACCGTTGCCGGATAAGATTACCAAAACCATGATAATGCCTGCCATCTTTATCTGAAATCATTTGTGTTGCGGCACGAGCTGACCTGATCGATCAATACAGAATATGTGTGATGTTGCATTTTGTTGGGAACAATCTGCCCAAAGTGCTATCAAAGAACAGGATTGGATCACAGGAGGGAAAGGGATGTTCAAACGCTTAGTGTTTATGGTAGCTGCTGTCTTTTCAGTGGCGTCCTTGCCGGCTTTGTCAATGGTGACGGAAGCGGTTAAACGGAGTGATGGTTCGGAGATTACCTATTATCTGACCGGGCGTGGCAGCGACAGTTTGCTGGTGCTGATTCAGGGTTCAGACTGCAACAGTGTTTTTCATAATAAAAATATCAATGATAATTTTAGCCAGGTGATGGCAGGTGCCGACATTCTGACGGTAGAAAAATACGGGATTGATAACGGGTTGAGCTGGAATAGCGATCCGCAGCGGACGGACTGTCCTGACGCCTATCTGAAACAGGATTCTCCGCTGCAACGGGTGGATGATTACCTGACGGTGCTGGATAAACTGGATCAGGATAATCGTTATGCCCAGATTATCTTGCTGGGGGGCAGTGAAGGGGCGTTGGTGGCGAATCTGCTGGCTGCGAAGAGTGATAAAGTGACCGCTGTGGTGGCGTTAAATGGCGGTGGGCGTTTTTTCATCGATGATGTGCTCTACAACATGCAATCTCAGATGCCACCGCAGGCATTCAGTGAAGCAGAACAAGGGTTCAGGCAGTTTGCTGAAGCCGTGCTGCAAAGTAACGAGATGGACACGGCTGTCAGTGGGCACGGTTTCAAATGGTGGAAAGCGATGCTGACGGCTGATCAGCAGCAGATACTGCAAACGATTGATGTTCCTGTTCTTTTGATTCAGTCGGAAGAGGATACCAATGTGGATCCGCACGCTTTCGAATCTATGGTCAGGGCATTAAAGAAAACCGCCCCCCACATTCAGCCACATACCTATGCTGGCCTTGATCATGCTTTCAATGATGCACAGGGCCAGAGCCAGGTTGAACGCGTGCTGGCAGATATCAAAGCCTGGATTGGTGGCAGGGTGCAATCAGTGAACTAAAGCGCACAGCTTCATGTCTAGCGCTGATAAAGCTGCCAATACGATTAACTGGCTATGGATAAAATCATTGTGCAGGTGTGATTGAAAACGCTATAAACAGCAAACCAGATCAATATCGAAACAGGAAGTTGGGTCCCCGATGAAAGTACATTTTTTAGAAGACAGCTGGTCAGACAGTCACGGTGTGGCAGAGCATCAGGACGTTCCCTCAGTGCTGGATGTGTTGCTCCAGTTGCGCCCGCAGTACGACAGCGCCGCTTTACAGGCGCAGATCACCAAGCAGATGGCGCAGGGCTATCAGGTGGTTTACGTCAAGTCGGGCGATCAGGTGATGGGGGTAGCAGGTTTTGTGGTGTCAGAAAAGCTGGCCTGGGGCAAAGCCATTTATGTGGATGATCTGGTGACGGCTGAGCAACACCGCAGCAAGGGGGTCGGCGAATGTTTGATTGACTGGTTTAAAGTGTACGCAAAAGAGCAGGGGTGCCGGCAACTGCATCTGGATTCAGGCGTGCAGCGCTTTGCGGCGCATAAGTTCTATTTACGGGAAGGGTTTCACATTGCCAGCCACCACTTTTCGATGACAGAGATAAAGTAAATCCGAGAACAACGGAAGCTTTCGCTTCCGTTGTGTTTTTCTGAAATTACAGGCTTGCCAGAATGGTTTCTGCCTTGCTGACTTCAAATTCTTTCGGTGCTTCTACGTTCAGCTGTGTGACAACACCGTTGTCGATGATCATCGCATAGCGTTGTGAACGCAGGCCGCCGAACTTCGCGGTGTCCATCTCCAGACCCAGCGCTTTGGTGAAGCTGCCGTCACCGTCTGCCAGCATCATAATTTCTGAAGCATTTTGTGCTTCGCCCCAGGCTTGCATCACAAAGGCATCGTTGACTGACACGCAGGCAATGATATCCACGCCTTTGGCTTTCAGCTGATCTGTCAGCACGACATAACCTGGCAGGTGAGATTCCGAGCAAGTCGGCGTGAAGGCACCGGGAACCGCAAACAACACCACTTTCTTGCCTGCAAACAGATCTGAAACGTCATGGTTGACCATACCGTCTTTGGTCAGTTCACCCAGTGTAGCGGCTGGCAGAGTCTGGCCTTGTTGAATCATGGTATTTTCCTTTCGTTTTTGGAGTTCAACTCAGTCTAGTCTGATTTGATATGAATAAACACAGATAAATCCTACGGGATTCAGGCTACTATTTTCAGCCTGATCAAAAATATAGGCAAAGATGACAGACCAAAGACGACAGACAGAGAAGGCTTATCGACAGAGCAGTTAAATGGCATTGCTTTGAAGGTTCAAAAATATTTTCTTCGCGGGTGGCTAAGGAGATGAATATCGGTATGCGATGCTTAGTTATGAATTTGATTACAGATAGGCAAAGATGAAACAGCCAGAAAAGGGGCTTCTTTTCTGGCTATCGGATAACTGATTTAGTCAGCTTTTTTCACCCGGATTTTGCTCTTGGCAAGCAGTGTCTGGTTCAGGCTGGTTATTGCTGCTTTGGCTTGATCCTGATCCGGCATTTCGACGAAAGCGAAGCCTTTGGAATGGCCGGTTTCCTGATCTAACACCAAAGTGCACTCTGTGACTTTGCCGTGTTCAGAAAACAATTTACGGATGTCTTGTTCAGTGGTTGAACGAGAAAGGTTACGAACTAAAAGTTTCATGATGGGTCGTTTTATTTGAAATGACCGCGGCATTCTCTCAGCTTACCGACCAGAGTGAAAGTAATACTTTGGGGCGGATGCATTGTCTCCATGCCGGATGGCGAAATATTCTGTATACTCTTCCCCGTTACCAACACTGCCACCGAAGAAAAGCTTATGACCCGCGAACAACCGAATAACCCCCTGCACGGCCTTACTCTGGAAAAAATCTTAACCCAATTGGTTGATCATTATGGGTGGATGATTCTGGCGTGCGAAATCGATATTAACTGTTTTAAAAATGACCCTTCCATTAAATCGTCACTGAAGTTTTTACGCAAAACGGACTGGGCGAGAGCAAAAGTGGAAAAGTTATATATTTCAACGTTCAGCTGATTGCAACATCAGGGAGGCATTATGCCTCCCTGATGGTTTCTGTTACCTGCTCGTCACTGCTGCCAGGATTTCAGCAGTTCAGCGTATTTAATGGTCACGCCTTTGGGCTTCTCGTTAGCCAGCCTGGCTTTCGGTGCACCGGGTTGGGCCAGCCAGTAGGCGGCATCTCTTGGCTTATTGAGTTTTGGGCCACATTCCCCCTGCACATTGGCACGTTCCAGACGTTCCAGCACGCGATCCTGTGCGGTTGCCAGCCCGTCCAGTGCCTGCTGCGGGGTTTTCTCGCCGTTCGCGGCTTCGGCTATGTACTGCCACCAGAGCTGAGCCAGCTTCGGATAGTCAGGCACATTGGTGCCGGTTGGCGTCCACTGAACCCGTGCCGGGCTGCGGTAGAATTCAACCAGGCCACCCAGCTTAGGCGCCGCTTCTGTCATGATGTCAGAATTGATGTCTGACTCACGAATCGGGGTCAGGCCGACCAGGGTTTTCTTCAGCGAGACGGTTTTCGCTACGGTGAACTGCGCATATAACCAGGCGGCTTTGCGGCGCTCGGGATCGGTGGCTTTCATCAGCGTCCATGAGCCGGCATCCTGATAGCCCAGTTTCATTCCTTCTTCCCAGTAGGGGCCTTTGGGCGATGGGGCCATACGCCATTTAGGCGTGCCGTCCGGATTCACCACTTCCAGCCCGGGTTTGGTCATATCGGCCGTGAAAGCGGTGTACCAGAAAATTTGCTGAGCGATATTGCCTTGTGCGGGAACGGGACCGGCTTCAGAGAAGGTCATGCCCTGGGCTTCTGCGGGCGCGTACTTGTTCAGCCATTCGACGTACTTGGTGGTGGCATAGACAGCAGCCGGGCCATTGGTAGCACCGCCCCGCTCGACGCCGGAGCCAACCGGACGACAGCCTTCCACCCGAATGCCCCATTCGTCCACGGGTTTACCGTTCGGCAACCCTTTATCCCCTGCGCCCGCCATGGAGAACCAAGCATCGGTGAAGCGCCAGCCAAGCGACGGATCTTTTTTACCGTAATCCATGTGGCCGTAAACGCGTTTGCCGTCGATTTTTTTCACATGCTCGGTAAAGAATTCAGCAATGTCTTCATAGGCAGACCAGTTAACCGGCACACCTAAGTCGTAATCGTAGATCTCTTTAAACTGTTTTTGCAGATCTTCGCGTTCAAACCAGTCGGCCCGGAACCAGTACAGGTTGGCAAATTGCTGATCGGGAAGCTGATAAACCTTGCCGTCCGGCCCTGTGGTAAAGCTCAGGCCGATAAAATCGTCCAGATCCAGCGTGGGTAGTGTAACGTCTTTCCCTTCCCCTGTGATGTAATCGCTGATCGGAATGACCTTACCGTAGCGAAAGTGGGTACCAATCAGATCGGAATCATTGATATAGGCGTCGTAGATACTGCGGTTAGATTGCATTTCGGTCTGCAGTTTTTCCACCACATCCCCTTCCTGAATTAAATCATGGGTCACCTTGATGCCGGTGATTTCCTCAAAGGCTTTTGCCAGCACTTTTGATTCATACTCGTGGGTGGTGATGGTTTCAGAAACCACTTTGATTTCCATGCCGCGGAAGGGTTTGGCGGCTTCAGTAAACCAGGCCAGCTCTTTCATCTGGTCGTCTTTGCTGAGCGACGACTGCGCAAACTCATCGTCAATCCATTTCTTCGCCGCATCGCTGTATTGATCAGCCAGTGCTGCCGGCGAAAGCAACAAGCTGATGATCAGTCCTAATGTAGTCGGTTTAGGTACAAAGCGTGTCCGGTTCATGCGTGAACTCCTTAGTCTTGTATTATCCCCAACGCAGCAAAATGGCCAGCCATAACACAGATAACGTAAACGGTATCCATATCGACAGGTCAGTGATGCCAAGGAAGAGCAGGTGTATATAGGCACTGCTGAGCAGGCCGATAAACAGTCGATCTCCCCGGGTTGTGCTGATGGGCAAAAAGCCTTTGCGTTCAACACAAGGTTTGAGGATCTCGAAGACGGTCATCGTCAGCAAAATGCCGGCGATAGAAATAAAGAACAGTGCGCTGGGCAGGGTCCAGGCCATCCAATTCATTATGATCTCCTTTCCGGTATCATGCTAAACACGGCCAAGGGCAAAGCCTTTGGCAACATGGTTGCGAACAAACCAAATCACCAGCAATCCGGGAATGATGGTGAGTACACCAGCTGCGGCAAGCACGCCCCAGTCAATGCCGGAGGCGCTGACAGTACGGGTCATGGTGGCGACAATCGGCTTGGCATTAACGGATGTCAGGGTGCGGGCCAGCAGCAGTTCGACCCAGCTGAACATGAAACAGAAGAAGGCGGTGACCCCAATGCCTGAGCGGATCATGGGCAGAAAAATACGGACGAAAAAGCGCGGAAAGCTGTAGCCGTCAATGTAAGCCGTTTCGTCAATCTCTTTCGGTACGCCCGACATAAAGCCTTCCAGAATCCACACCGCCAGCGGCACGTTGAACAGGCAGTGCGCCAGTGCAACGGCAATGTGGGTGTCGAACAGCCCGACAGAGGAATAAAGCTGAAAGAAAGGCAACAGGAACACCGCCGGCGGCGACATACGGTTGGTGAGCAGCCAGAAGAACATGTGCTTGTCGCCAATAAACCGGTAGCGCGAAAAGGCATAGGCGGCAGGCAGGGCGACCAGCAAAGAAATCACGGTATTCATCGAGACATAAGTCAGCGAATTGATATAACCGCTGTACCAGGAGGGATCGGTAAAGATCACTTTATAATTGGCCAGTGTAAATTCAGTCGGCCAGAAGGTCAGTCCGCCGAGAATTTCCTCATTGGTTTTGAATGACATCATCAGCAGCCAGTAAATCGGCAGCAGTAAAAACAGGATGTACAGCAGCAAAATGAGCGTTTTACGCTTGTGCATGATTATTTCTCCTTATCCATGGCTGTCATTGAGGTGTAGAACAGCCAGCACACCAGCAGGATGATCAGGAAATAGATGATGGAGAACGCCGCGGCAGGGCCAATATCAAACTGACCTACCGCCATTTTGGTCAGGGTTTGCGACAGGAAAGTGGTGGCGTTGCCGGGGCCGCCGCCGGTCAGTACAAAAGGCTCGGTGTAAATCATGAAGCTGTCCATAAAGCGCAGCAGTACACCTATCAGCAGCACATTTTTCAGCTTGGGCAATTGTATATAGCGGAAAACCGCCCAGTTGGAGGCCCGGTCAATTTTGGCGGCCTGATAATAGACATCGGGAATGGCGCGTAAACCGGAATAGCACAGCAGCGCGACCAGTGAGGTCCAGTGCCAGACGTCCATCACCAGCACTGTGACCCAGGCATCGACAGGGTTGGATGCATAGTTGTAGTCAACCCCGATATTGCTCAGAAACCAGCCGAGCAGACCGATGTCAGCCCGGCCAAATATTTGCCAGATGGTGCCGACCACGTTCCAGGGGATCAGCAGCGGGATTGCGAGCACTATCAGTACCAGTGACGCTTTGACCCCTTTGCTCGGCATAGTGAGCGCGACGAGAATACCGAGCGGAATTTCGATCAGCAGCACGCAGGCTGAATAGATAAACTGACGCAGCAGCGAATCATGCAGGCGCGAGTCATTGAGAATTTCTTTGTACCATTCGCTGCCAACGAAATAGGCGGTGTTTTGATCGAAAATATCCTGTATCGAGTAATTCACCACTGTCATTAAGGGAATGATGGCGGAAAAGGCCACCAGCAGAAAAACGGGTAATACCAGCCACCATGCTTTGTTATTGTCGGTTTTATGCTGCATTGTCACCGCCTCCCAGCTCGTCTTTACCACCGTTTTCACTGTCTTCGCCGACCAGATACTCATCGATATACAGCTTCAGCCATCGGCTGGGAAAATTGATCCAGCCTTGGTGCGCTGGTACTGGCGAGCCTTCGGCAAGCCGGATTTTGACCGGGGTATCTGCCAGCATGACGGTGACGATTTTGTAGGTGCCAAGATCTTCGGTATGAGTGACAGTAGCGGCGAAACCGGCCTCTTTTTGTGTGTCCCGCAATTGAACAAATTCAGGGCGTATCCCGACTTTGATGTTCTCTGACTGGGTCTGAGCCAGGGCGAGTTGCTGGCTGGCGCTCAGGGCAATCGGTAACCCGTTGAAAGCCACTTCTGTGGACTCTTTGCTTCTTGTTACCGGCAGTAAATTCATGCCAGGACTGCCGATAAAGTAGCCGACAAAGGTATGGTTAGGCTGCTCAAACAGTTCGCGTGGCGTGCCAAACTGGACAATGGCGCCGTCGTACATCACGGCAATTTTGTCGGCAAAAGTGGCCGCTTCCAGCTGATCATGGGTGACATAGACCATAGTGATATTGAACTGCTCATGGATTTGCTTGAGTTTTCGCCTCAGCTTCCATTTCAGGTGCGGGTCTATCACGGTCAGCGGCTCGTCAAACAAAATGGCCGAGACATCATCACGAACCAGGCCTCGTCCCATCGACACTTTCTGCTTTTCATCGGCATTGAGGTTACGGGCTTTTTTGTCTAGCACTGGTGTCAGTTCGAGAATATCGGCAATTTCCTGCACTTTACTGCGGATTTTTGCTGCCGGTGTTTTCATGTTGCGCAGCGGGAAGGCCAGGTTGTCAAACACTGTCATGGTGTCGTATATGACAGGGAACTGGAAAACCTGGGCGATATTACGCTCCTGAGGCGCCAGCCCGTTCACCGTCTGACCGTTAAACTTTACCGCCCCTTCCGAGGGCGTCAGCAGGCCGGAAATAATGTTCAGCATGGTGCTTTTTCCGCAGCCGGACGGGCCAAGCAATGCAAAGGCACCGCCGTCTTCCCAGACATGATTCATACGGCGAATGGCGTAATCCGCATCGCTGGCAGGGTGCGCTGAGTAACTGTGCGCCAATGATTCCAGACGAATTTCTGCCATTATTGTTTCTCCCAGCCTGAACGGGCAGCCTGTATCAGCTGCCGTTCTTTTGAAAACACATAAAGCTTATGGGTGGGCACATAAATATTGATACGGCTGTCGACTGCGTACTCATGCACGCCGGGGAGATGCAGCACCATAGCCAGTTCCCGGTTGGACACATGAAGAAAGGTTTCACTGCCGCTGATTTCGGCCAGTTCGACATCCACCGCCAGCTCAAGATCGTCATCGTTGTTCGGCACTAAGGTCAGGTGATTCGGCCGGATGCCGAAGACATAGTGATCGGGCTGCAGATCGCTTAAATCATCGTTCAGGGCAAAGTGGACGTGTTCGGAAAATGACACATTATCCGCGCTGATTTGCCCTTTGATCAGGTTGATCGGTGGTTCGCCAAACAGCTCGGCGCAGGTCACACAGGCCGGGTTGTGGTAGACCTCAGAGGTCTGCCCCGACTGAATGATCTCTCCCTCATGCATGAGCACCACATTGCCGCCCAGAGCGAGGGCTTCGTTGGGTTCGGTGGTGGCATAAACAGCAATAGTATTTCGGGAGGCAAACAGCTCTCTCATTTCCTGTCTTAACTCTTCGCGCAATTTGTAATCGAGATTGACCAGAGGTTCGTCGAACAAAATGATATCGGCATCTTTGACCAGCGCACGGGCCATGGCGGTACGCTGTTGCTGACCGCCTGATAATTCAAGCGGGTAGCGTTTGAGGAAATCTTCAATGTGCAGCATCTTTGCGGTCTGCATAACACGTTCATCAATCTGTGCTTTTGGCAGTTTTTCCAGTTGCAGCGGAGAGGCGATATTTTCGTAAACCGTGAGATTGGGATAGTTAATGAACTGCTGGTACACCATGGAGATATTGCGTTCACGGACCGGAAGTCCCGTCACATCGCGGCCATTGAAAGAAATGCTCCCCGTCGTGGGTTTATCTAAACCTGCAATTAAGCGCATCAGAGAGGTTTTTCCAGCCAGCGTGCGGCCCAGTAATACATTAAAGGAGCCGGGCTCAAGCATCAGGCTGGCAGTTTTTATCCAATCTAGCCCGTCTACCGTGCGGGTGATTTTGTCCAATATGAGCGACATGTCCGTTCTGGCTCCCTGTGTGTGACTCATCAGCACTACGCTAAAAACATGCCACCTTTATTTAACATCCTTGAGCATTGACTATCTTTATGATTCACAGGGTATTTTGTCTTTACTGCCTTGTTTGTTATTCGTTAACAACATGTTGGATATGTTGATTGTTAACATTGTGTGAACAATAGTTAACGTTCAGGAATGTGTGTTTGGACTGGCTGCGGCCAAATAGCAATGAGAGCGGAAGCAAAGGTCGACATGGATAACAGATTGCAAAGCGATGATCGCCTTGTCTGCGAATCCTGGCAGCGTTGCCGGGATTACGGATTGGACAGTCAACAGACTCCTGAATTAACCCTTGCCAACCCCTTGCACTGGCAGCAGAAACGACAGCTGGCAGAGGTGATGGTATCTGTCACCCGCGAGAAAGTGTTACCCGGTTTTCAGAGCATGCTCGCCAACAGCAGCAGTTTAGTCATCCTCACTGATCATGAGGGGTATTTGCTGGAGCGTTGGGGGAATCCGTCTTTCATGCAGCAAATGGCACCGGCATTATTTGAACCCGGAGCCTGCTGGCAGGAGAAAGTGATAGGCACTAATGCGATTGGCACAGCCTTGCACACGCAGCAGATTACCGACATCCGCCGTGATGAGCATTTCCTGCTGCAAAACCGTTTTATGAACGCTTCGGCATCGCCCATTGTTGATCCGCATCGTCAGATTGTGGGAGTACTTAACGTCTCCAGCGATGCTTACCTGCCAACGACCCAGGTACATGGCATGGTGAAAGTCATGTCCCAGGCGATTGAAAATCAGCTGATTCTTGCCGCTTATGGCCAGCACTTCTGGCAATTTGTCTTCAATACCAGTCCTGATAATCTGGGCAGTCAGTGGGCCGGACTGCTGGTGTTTGATTTTCAGGGGCAAATTGTCTCGGCCAACCGCCGGGCTGATTTGTTGTTAGGTAAGCCATTGGCTGGCATCACCATAGACATGGTGGCCGGTATGTCCCTGCAGGCGCTGATGGCAACACAGCAGGACGCCACACTGACATTCAGCGGGCTGACGTCTTTTCCGCTGTTTGCCCGGATAAACGCCCCGGCTGAACCGTCTGTTACTGCGCCCTCTGGCATTGTCTTTCCCCGCCATGCAGCCCGGGAAACACCACAGTGTGAGCCCTCACTGACGGATCTGGATACGGGCGATAAGCAAATGGCAAAAGCCGTTCATCAGGCGATGAGTGTGCTCAACAGTGATATTCCCTTATTGATACACGGCGAGACCGGCGTGGGAAAAGAGCGTTTTGTGCGCGCTTTTCATGCCTCTTCGCATCGGGCAGCGTTTGATATGGTGGCCGTCAACTGTGCCGCCATTCCTTCTGAGCTGGTGGAATCCGAGTTGTTTGGCTATGTCAAAGGGGCTTTTACCGGAGCCAACCCCAAAGGCAGCATGGGACTGATCCGTGGTGCCGATAAAGGCACGCTGTTTCTGGATGAAATTGGTGATATGCCGCTGCCGACTCAGGCCAGGCTGCTGCGTGTGCTGCAAGAAAAACGGGTAATGCCTTTAGGCAGCAGTGAAAGCTATCCGGTGGATTTTCAGCTGGTCTGCGCCACGCATCAGTCACTGCGTGATGAGATAAAAGCCAGACAGTTCCGGGAAGATTTATATTACCGGATCAACGGCCTGACTGTGGCTCTGCCTGCTCTTCGTGACAGACAGGATATGGCGCAGCTTGTACTGTCTGTGCTTGATGAAGTCTGTGACGGTGATCGCCATGTCACTGTCAGTGACGAGGTCATGCAGCTGTTCGATTCGCACAACTGGCCCGGCAATATCCGCCAGTTACACAATGTGCTGCGGGTCGCTACTGTGCTGGCGGCAGGTAAGGTGATTGAGCCCCAGCATTTGCCGGATGATTTCTTCTGGGATCTCAAAGGGATCGCCCGCATCGCCGACGACATTGATGACGAACTGCTGGAAGAAGACTGGCAGACCGCGTTGCCGAAAGTGTACATGGCGCTGGGCCGCAATGTGAGTAAAACCGCGGAAGCAATGAGCGTGAGCCGAAATACTGTCTATAAACGCTTGAAGCAACTGGGCTTGTGGCATGATGGCTGATCAGCATCAGTCCTGTAATTACAGTATGATTGTGGCTGTCAGTTTTTAAGCAGGGTAAATAACATGTACATCGGCGCGGTATCCAAGCGGACAGGATTGTCAGTCAAGGCCATCAGGTTGTATGAAGACATGGGCCTGATTCGCGTTCCGCTTCGTCAGGGTAATTACAGGGTATATACCGAGACGGACGTCGAGGTGCTCCAGCTTATCAAAGAGGCCAAGCAACTTGGCGTGACCCTGAACCGGCTGAAAGGCGTGATACGCTACCGGGATGGTGACGTGGACTGGGATCGTATTCATTGTTTCTTGCTTGATGTCAGGCAGCAACTGATGGCAGAGCAAGCATTGCTTGAACAGAAAATAAAACGCGTGGAGCTATGTCTCCGATCTATGGATGGTTGCCCGCAGACAGCTTGACTCTGCCCTATAGGGGAGGCTTTACACTCATGATTGATTCTGGACAACAAGGAAACATCATGAGCAAAAACATTCTGTTACTGAATGCCAACCCCAAAGCGGAAAGCTTTGCCAAGTGCCTCGCGGATGCGTATGACATTGAAGCGCGGGAGCACAGTAGCGTGCGTCGTCTGAACCTGTCGGAGATGCACTTCAACCCCAGTCTTGACTCGGGTTACGATGCGGTTCAGCCGCTAGAACCCTGCCTTCAGCATTTCCAGGAATTCCTGCGGTGGGCCGAACATATCGTGATTGTGTCACCTGTGTGGTGGGGCGGGCTACCCGCTAAATTTAAAGGCTTAATTGACCGAACCTTCTTGCCGGGATTTGCTTTTCAATTTGAAGGTGATAACCCGGAGCCGGTGCAGTTGCTGACAGGAAAAACAGCCAGGATCATCCTGACCATGGATGCTCCGCAGGACTTTCTGACGGTACAGGCCGCCCCGGTTCTGGCACAGCTGGATCAGTTTACGCTGCAGTTCAGTGGCGTCAGCGCAGCTGACACCAGCTTGTTCGGCTCGGTGATACTGTCATCAGAATCAGAGCGTGCCGAGTGGATTGCGACAGCGAAACGGTTGGGTTCGCAAGGCGTGTAACCGCGGTGTTGAGGTAAAGTGTGCGGGCATTTTCTGCCCGCTATGTTGATGATGTTGCATCCGCTTTCTAAAAAAGAAAGTTGCTGGTACTCAGGGCGTGATTAAAGCTTCATTAGCGAATGCGTGGTGTAATAAAGCGATAAAATCACTGGTATCAGAGAAATGCGTTGTATTGATCTTGGAAATCGCGATACCCGGTGTCCAGGAGTTCATGACAGCGGCAGCCTGAAAACAGAGTAAGTTGGTTTCAGTGATATTTTGCTCTTGTTGCGGTATCTGCATTGCGTCCAGCTGACGCTGCACTATCTGCATTGTGGTGCCACGCAACTTTGCCCCCTTGGGCCAGATCACTGCTTCACCGTCCCAGAAGGCGAGATTCCAGATACTCGCTTCAGTTAGCCGGCCCTGGTTATCCGTGAATATGGCGTCATCGAATCCTTGGTTAACTGCTTGACGCATCAAATGGGTTTTTGCAATTTCCCCGACATGCTTAATGGAAGGCAGTATTCGTTCATGAGCAAAGGTTTTCATGGTTAAAGGGCCGTGGGGACCGTCACTGGCTGCAGACTGGCGAATCAGTATGTTTAACCTTGAACTATCCTCTCGGGGAGTAAACTCTCCGCTGTCAGAATACACATAAACCATCAGAGAGCGATTGTTCTCTCCGGACCGTAAGACGTCGCGAATCTGATGAAGAATGGCCTCGTTACTTAACGATTTTCCGAATAAATGGTGCGAGGCTTGTTGCAGGCGTTCAATGTGCAGGTCGAGTCCCCGAATTTTTCCATTGCGCACTTGCATGGCAGTAAAGTGGGCATGACCAGCAAACGTCAGCGCTGATAATTGAGATCCGGTAGCCAATTGCCCATTGATGACGGCTGTAGCTTGATTTGGCATGAGTTTTCTTGCCTCCATAAGCGTGAGTTTATTGATTGAAAGAAGCTGAACACTGGGAGGAATATTGATTTATTGCGTCGGGAAAGAGAAACAAGTATTACTTGAACCTGCATTTGATAATTTTTGATGATTGATGAACAGTAAATTCATACCGGGAACCAGAGCATTACGGATATTTGTTGCAGCAGGAAAGCATTTACATTTCTCAAAAGCGGCAACAGAAGTCAGCCTTACACCAGCGGCAGTGAGTTATCAGATCAAGGAAATGGAAGAACAACTGGGTTTTTCTTTATTTAAAAGAAACAGCCGCTCCATTCAATTAACCCCAGAGGGGAGTATATTGTTTACCGCTGTTTCTGAATCTCTCGATAATATGGAACAGGCACTCGGCTCTGCCAGAAGGATTAACAAGCATAGTTCGCATCTTACTTTGTCAGTCGGCGCCAGATTTGCCACATACTGGCTATTACCTAAACTCGGAGAATTTAAACAATTGAGGCCAGATTTATCGATAACGTTAGACATCACGGATGACGTCAGAGATTTTGGTCGCGATGGTATTGATATGGCTATCCGGTTCGGTAATGGCCGATATCCTGATTGTGTGGCAAATAAGCTATTTGAAACGTCAGTTGTCGCTGTCTGTAGTGCCGAATTTTTAGCAAATCATCAGGATATAAATAAACCGGAAGATCTTCTCAGACTGCCGCTAAGTTATGTCAACTGCACGGTAAATGGGCAAACTTGGCCTGACTGGAAAAGGTGGATGAGCCAGGCAAATGTCAATGCATTCGATAATAGCCAGAGTATTGCGTTCTCTGATCTCAACCATGTGATCCAAGCGGTTCAGGATAATGTCACTGTGGGCTTGGTTGAACCTAGACTTGTCTCAAACCAGCTATCGCAAGGGTCATTCGTGCAACTGTTTGATCTGACGATGAAACTACCCGATGAGTTTGCGTATTACTTTGTTTATCCGGAAAGCAGTGAGAAAGAAGAAGCAGTGGCTGATTTTTTGAGTTGGTTATTTACTGTCATTGAAAGTCATCAAGGGGAGAATATCGCAGTTGGCGAAGCGAAACATCAGGCCTCTGGAAAGTGAGTCCGTTGTGGTAAAAAAATCCTGTTAAACTCAGTAGATAAACTACCTGAATGCCAAGGAGGCACAATGCAGCAGCGACAAGACAGAATCGGCTTTGCCGTGCTGGGTGTTTGTATATTACTGGGGCTGACTCTGTTGGGCTATTTGCTTGGTCATGCTGCACTGACCTATAAGCAGCTTGACCGCAGTGTGACAGTCAAAGGGTTATCAGAAAGAGAATATCCGGCCGATATCGTGATATGGCCGATACAGTACAATGTCGCGAGTAATGATTTAACCGAGCTGTACCAGATGCTGGATGGCCAGACATCGCAGATCCGATCTTACCTGCGGGGCAATGGCATAGACGTTGATGAGATTTCTGTCTCCACTCCTGCGATCACGGATAAATCTGCCCAGCAATATGGCAGTGATGTGCAGGCGCAGTACCGTTATACCGCGATGCAGACCGTCACTGTGTACTCTACCCATATTGATACGGTACGTAATGTCATGGGATCGCTTTCTGAGCTGGGTAAACAAGGCATAGTTTTTACCGGCGATGCGTATCAAACCCAGACCGAATACCTGTTTACCCGCCTGAACGCCATTAAACCTGAGATGATCGAAGAAGCCACCCGCAATGCCCGTGAAGTGGCGCAGAAATTTGCCTCGGATTCTGACAGCACACTGGGAAAAATCCGAAAAGCGACTCAAGGCCAGTTTTCAATCAGTGCGCGGGATAAAAATAATCCGCACATTAAAAAAATCAGAGTGGTCTCGACGGTCGAATATTATCTTTCTGATTAAAGAGGCCACGCGCAATACAATACGACGCAGCCGTGTGCTTCTGCTCAGCCTGATTTGCGGATCTGCGTCATTAATACCGGCACACATTTTTCTGCAGCAGCCAGATCTTTACCGACAAATGCCGACACAATCGCGCCCTCTTTCATCAGGCAAATGCTATCCAGCAAGACTTCGTCCGGCGCGTGAAGGTGCTGCTGAATCAGCGCCCGGACTTTGCGTTTGTGCTCGCAACAATAGTCGGTAATTGCGGTATTTTCTTCGCTGAATTCTGCCGATGCATTGATAAAAAAACAGCCGCGAAAAGGGCTTAATGCCGGCACCCTGTCATGGAACCAGTCGCTCAGGCTCCCGAACAGGCAGGTGATCACCTCTTCATCGCTGTTTGCCGGCGCTAATTGCTGTTCCAGCCATGTCATAAAAATCTCGTCGCGCGCAGCCAGTGCCGCAAGTATGAGCTCGTCTTTACTGCTGAAGTAGCTGTAGAGCGTTTTCTTTGCCACCCCAGAGACTTTCAGCACTTCGTTGATACCCACAGCATGAATACCCTGGCGGTAAAACAGGGTGAGCGCGGTATCTGTCAGCAGTTGTTTTTTGTCTGTTTTCAATGACCTTGTCGTACTCATGCATCCTCCTCATCTGAAAAGCATCTTGACATCGGTAGACTGACTTGTCTACTCTGATTTCCCCTAAGTAGACAGGTCGGTCTACTAATTATTAAGAAGGAGTACAAAATGAATCAATACGGTATTGCACTGTTATCCGGACTGGGTGCGGCGGTGGCCATCGGATTATTGTCGCTGGCAGAGAACCTGACCTCGGCCGGACTGTGGCTGATGGCCCCATTCGGCGCGACGGCAGTATTGGTCTTCGGTGTACCGGACAGCCCGTTAGCGCAGCCCAGAAATGTGATAGCCGGTCACTTGTTAACGGCATTCATTGGAGTGTTTTTTGTCAGCTTTGTTGGCGTTACATCCCTGACATTAGCGGTGGCTTCAGGCCTTGCTGTCTCAGCCATGTTGCTGACGAAAACGACACATCCGCCAGCGGGTGCTAATCCACTGTTAATTATGCTGACCGGGCAAACCTGGTCGTTTTTGATAACGCCGGTATTGATTGGTGCCGTTGTCATGGTGCTTGTCGGTCAGATGGTCAATAAAGGTATCTGGCGGTGGAGGCGACAAGCCTGAACGTACCGGAATGTCACTTTTATGGTGAAAAAATGTCTCTTTTTGCGCTATGAAACTGATTCAATGGTTAATAGGATTGAGCCAACTCATTAATCATTCGATTGATAACAATACCTACAGGAATTTGTTGTGTCTGATTCTCTTTCTTACGTGCTGATCAATAGCGTTGAACTGTTCTCGGACTATCAGCAACCGCTGATAGAACTGTTGAAACTCAGTCAGGCTGATGACGCTATTTTAGGTTTCGACACCGGCTTTGATGAACAGAAAGCGAGCCGGTATTTATCTTCACTGGAAAGAGATATCGCCAGTCAGGTGTTGCAAATTCTGATTGGGGTGAAAAACGGCACAGTAGTGGTTTGCTGTTTCTTTAAGAAAAGCCATCAGCAAACCACCAGGCATATTTGTGATCTACAAAAGGGGATGATTCATCCCCATTACCGTAGCCAGGGATTATTGGAACAGACACTGGCTGCGATAGCACAATCGTGCATGTCGCAAGGTGTTGAACTGCTCACACTGGATGTGCGGGGTGGTTCGAAGGCTCATCGAATCTGGAACAAGTGTGGGTTTGAAACGTATGGAATCCTGAATGATTACAGCCGTTATCAGGGGCAGTCATTCGACGGGCATTACATGAAACAACGCACGGTTGATCTCTGGAACCGTTTTAAAACATTCTACAAACAAGGAAGTCAAACTATGTCAGTTGGCGCTGAACTTATTCATAAAAAAGATTTTCGCGAATTAATGCGTGAGACATTAGAAAATCACCTGACCTTAGGTCACCCACTTTTTAAATATCTGCTGGATGAAAATAACCCTAATCCAGATTTATTAAAGTTCACCACTTTGCAGGGCTATCAGCTTACTAAGCACTTTCTGACTTATATTGAGCATCTGTTTTTTCACTGTCCTTTGCCAAAACACAAGCGGGCGCTGTTGCACAACATGTATGAAGAAGAAACCGGCCGGTTATCCAATACTAAAAATCATGTTGAGCTGATGCAGGACTTTATCAAGGCATTAGGCATTTCTGACACTGAACGTGACGCAGCTATTGCACTGCCACAGACTCAGGCACTGATTGATTATCGCTTGATCGCCTGTAAAAACCCGGATTTGTACCACATAGGTGCAGCGGCCGTGATGGTCGCCAGTGAAGGGCAGAACCTGGAAAGTGTGGGAGACGAAGCTCGGCACAATATTCTGGGTAAAGTGTACGACCTGAAAGAAGCTGATTTGCTGTTCTTCTCTGTGCATCAGGAAGAAGATGTCGGCCATGTTCAGCAAGGCCTGGCGCTGCTGGCTGATCTCTGTGATACACCGAAAAAGCAACAGGAAGCCCTTGAGGCGATTAATATCACCTGCGAGCTGTTCTATGGGATGTATCAAGGGGTGTATGAACACTTTGGTTATGACAAAAAAGATCAACAGGTGCAAGCGGAGTCGCTTCAGGAGGCCTGATGGATATATCCCGTAATAAGCAGATAATCGCCATTTCCGTTGGCGTGCTGGTGACCTTTTGGGCGTCCTCGATTAAGGGAAGCTATCAGGTTTACTTCCTGGATTTAGCCAGCATGTGTGGTTTGGGACGGGGTATTTTCTCGTTAACCAGCGCCTTGTTTGGGTTGTCGATTGGCATATTGTCTCCTGTTGTTGGTTGGATATGTGACCGTATCGGCCCGGCGCTGACCATTTTGTCTGGCGCTGTAGTTGCGGTGTTTGTCTATCTGCTGATGGCAGTGTCATTCAACTTCTGGCTGTTCCTGGTGTTGTTCGGCGTGCTGGCGGCTTATGCATTAACGGCGATGACCTTTGTGCCGCTGGCGCTTTTGGTCGACCGTATCTTTGACAGTCAGAACAAAGGCATGGCGTACGCCGCCATTACCAACGGTACAGCAATTGGCTTTATGGTGCTGTCGCCATTCTGGGTGTGGCTGAATACCTTTGTAATCTGGCAAGACATCAGCCTGATCATCTTCGGTGTGTTTGCTGTGGTGATCTTGCCTGCCTGTATCTGGTTATGCCGTGTTTTCCCACGCCGGGAGTTCGTCTCTGAAACAGCTGCCGAGAGCGACGGGGATGATTTGAAATGGCATCAACACCTGAGAAAACCACTGTTTCTGTTACTGGCGCTGTCATTCGGTGGTTGCGGTGCCTCAATGGCTTATGTCGATGTGCATTTGGTTCCTATGTTACAGGAACGTTTTAGCGGGGGAGAAGGGGAGGCCACCATAGTCGCTTCATCGCTGAGCGTGCTGGGTGCAGCAGAACTCATCGGCGCGTTTTTAGTGGGCTATTTACTGCGTTATTCAGCGCCGGCTTTGATGCTGTCTCTGCTTTACGCTGTCCGTGGTGCTTCTATGCTGATTGTGCTCTCAGCAGACAGCTTTCTATTGTGCATGATTTTTGCCGTGCTATTTGGCCTAACCTATATGGGAACAGTAATAGTCACGTCACTCATGTGTCTTAAAGCCTATGGCGAGAAAGTGAAAGGCAAGATTTTTGGCTGCCTGTTTACCGTTCACCAGGTCTTCGTCTTTGGCACGGTATGGCTGGGTGGCCTGTCTTATGATGCGACGCAAAGTTACTCCTTCATCACACTTGCAGTGACTGGGTTGTGTTTTGTCTCTGTCGCAATGGGAATGGTTTTTTACTTCTCTGATGCCTTTAAAGATAAACCGCAATCGCAGGTTGTTACACCATCTTAATCGCCGACTCAATGATGAAAGGAATAAAAAGCATGGAGCAATCAACCCGAGCAATACACATGGAGTTTCCTTCATTGGATGACTCTCATGCCGCGGCCATTGCCATGACATCGGCCTATGATTTTACGTCGGCGCAGGAAGCCAGTGACAGGTTCAACGGGGTGACAGAAGGGAATATTTACAGCCGTTTTACCAATCCATCGGTCGAACATTTTGAACGAAAGCTGGCCTCGCTGGAAAACGCGGAATCCGCCGTGGCCTTTGCTTCTGGTATGGCCGCTTATCTGGCGCTGGCAATGACGTTTCTAAAACAGGGCGACCATGTTGTGCTGGCCAGCGGTATTTTCGGAACCACTACCCACCTATTTCGTCAGTATTTCGGCCAGTTTGGTATCACGGCGACTTGTGTGGATCTTGATGATCAGCATGCATGGCAAGCCGCTATGTGTGATCGTACCCGCATGATTTTGGTTGAGTCTCCCACCAACCCACTGCTGAAAGTGGCGGATTTAACCTGGTTATCCGGGCTGGCAAAACGTAATAATGCCCTGTTGGTGGTGGATAACACTTTGCTGTCTCCGGTCAACCAGCGACCGTTAAACCATGGTGCCGATCTGGTGTTGCATTCAACCGGTAAATTCATGGACGGGCAGGGCAGAACGGTTGGTGGTGTCATCGCCGGACGTAAAGACGTGATCCAGCCATTGAAAAACTATTTGCGCAGTTCCGGAACTTGCATGAATGCCTTTACGGCTTGGGTGCTGAGTCACGGTCTGGACACGCTGACGGCCAGAATGACCATGCATGAACAGAACGCCAGAACGGTCGAAGCCTGGCTGCGTCAGCAGTCTTGTGTGAAGCAGGTCTTTTCCACCTTCAGTCATTCGCATCCGCAGGCCGAGGTGATTGCCAAACAGCAAACCGGCCACAGCCCGGTGATCAGTTTTGTTGTTGAAGGCGGTCAGAAAGCGGCCTGGCGGTGTATTGATGCGCTCAATCTGGTGGCCCGCTGTACCAATATTGGTGATACCAAATCTATGGTGACCCACCCGGCCTCGACGACCCACTGTCGGTATTCTCAGGAAGAGAAGCAGCAGTACGGTATTTCAGACGGCCTGGTCAGGTTGTGTGTCGGGCTGGAAGCCAGTCAGGATATCATTCAGGATCTCGGGCAGGCACTGGCTGCCTCTCAGGTAACACATTCACTCAGGGAAGTTGTATAGCTGTCATGATGAACACATTTCGTAATGCTGCGCTTTTGTTTGCCTCTGTGCTGGTATCCAGCACAGCCAATGCGGCGCAGAACCACACGCCAAACACTTTGTATAAACACAATTATGTGGCTTTTCAGTCCGGCCAATCAGCTGATAATCCGGTGACTGTGGCTGCACGTTTCACCAAACCTGACGGTATTGAGGCACCCCTGCCTGCGGTTATCATAGTGCACGGTTCTGGTGGTGTGGACGAACGCGGCGCACTCTACAGTCAGGTATTGAACAGGCAGGGTTTTGCTACATTAGAAATCGACATGTGGGCTGCCCGAGGGTTGGAAGGCGGGTTGTCTCGTCCGAAACATGTTAAAGAGACGCTACCGGATGTGTATGCGGCAATTGATTATCTGAAATCCCGCCAGGATATTAATGCCGGCGAACTGGGCCTTATTGGCTTTTCCTGGGGCGGTGTGGTTGCCATGCTGATGGCGGGCGAGCAGGAATCAGGCTCACTGAAAGCCTTGGTTGCCAACTATCCGGTGTGCTGGGCCTATAACAAGGTGTCAGGGTATCCCTTTACCGGCATTGCTGCAGACCGCCATTTGATGATCTTGTCAGGCGAAGAGGACAAATATGATGGTCCGGATGATTGCAAGACGCTGGTCAGCCAGTTGCCACAGTCTAACCAGTCCTTGGTGAAACTGGTGACATTGCCCGGTGCCACCCATGCCTTTGAGCTGCCCAGAGCAGAAAGTACCTTTTTTGATCCTTATGCTTTCCGGGGCAAGGGAGGGAATGTCCCTATCCGTTATAACCCGGAGGCCACCAAACATGCTCTCAAACTGGCGTCACAGTTTTTTGTTACCCAGTTGAGCGATTGAGCAGGTATCTCCCTGTACTTTCGGCCGCCGCGTCCACTTTAGCGGCGGATTCTTTTGGCAGGGTTTTATACTTTTTCTTCCAGGCGGCCCGCAATGAACTAGCCTGGGGGAAACCGGACTTAAACGCTGCCACTTCAATGGTGTCACCATTTTCAATGTAGCACTTGGCTTCTTCCAGCCTCAGTTCGACCAGATATTCCCTAATGGTCAGGCCGGTAGCGTTTTTAAATTCTCGCTGCATATGGCGGGAAGAGACCCGAAAGGCGTCGGCTATATCGGCCAGTGCCAGTTTTTCATGCAGTTTTGTCTGCAGGTAATCCTGAATGGAGTGTACCAGCGGTGAAATGTGGCTGCGAAAGCTGAGCTGTTTGGATATCTGTGGATCGTTTGCCATACGGCGACGATAGACCACCAGATCCCGTGCCACTTCCATAGCAAACCGGCTGCCGCTGATATCTTCGATGAGCTGAAGGGCCAGGTCAATACCGGCTGTTACACCTGCTGTGGTGTAGACCTGACCATCCTGTACAAAAATCCGTTCTGGCAACACGTCTGCAGCAGGGAATTGTTGCGACAGCGCCTCTGTGAGCTTGTGGTGCGTTGTCGACTGACGATTATCCAGCCAGCCAGCTAACCCCAGTAAAAAAGCCCCGGTGCAAATACCGAGAATCCGGGTATCGGCTTTCGGGGTATGCCTGAGCCATTCAATGCACCGCTCACTGGCCTGATTCCGGTATATCCCTTCATGGTATTTCGATGCACACACAACCACTATGGCATTATCAGGCAGAGAAGATGGCAAAGGTTGCATGCCACCGAGAGTGAGTCCCTGATGACTGCTCTGGGAATTTTGATCACTGATGAAATGCAGATTCAGATCCATGCCATAGCTGATGGCTTCATGAAAAGCCTGACAGGGGCCAGCCAGATCAAGTAAATGTACGTCAGGAGTCAGCAGGAAGTAGACATCAATCGGGATATTCTTTGGGTTGGCATGCTTCATTGCAATTCAGTCCATTGAAGGTGTATTCAGAAAACAATGTACCACCCAGCCAGACATAGTGACTAGTGCAATTAAAGGAATATGGTAGTCTTGGCCAATAATCCTATGATTTTATTCAATTTAAGGTCGAGATATGGAAATGGAGAAGGCCGCTGAACGGCATCTGGTGAAATATATTTCTTATGTTAACGAGTGTGCCGCCAATGGTATTAAACAATATCAGGCAGCAGTCAGTCATCCTGAAACGTACCTGAAAAGCAGGATAGCGCATGCCGAGGGTTTGGGTTTGCCAGAGGGCTGGCTACCTTCGACTACGTTTTTTTGCATCAGTCACGGTGAGATTGCTGGTGCGATTCGGGTCCGAACTGGCAGCAACGCTTATGTCGAAAATGTTATCGGACATGTCGGCTACGAGACACGCCCGACTGCCAGACGGCAAGGTGTCGCCAGTTTCATGCTGAACTGGGTATGCCGGCATTGTTGCTCTCAGCCTCTCATTATTACTTGCAGCGCTCAAAATACCGCCTCGCGAGGTGTCATAGAGCGCAATGGCGGCCGGTATTTAGGCTCCTATACCGATGTAGGGGGTAGCGAAACCATATTACGATATCAGTTAATGCCGATAATTACTGATATGTCTGAATGTAAGGGTAGAGTGTCCGATTAGAGATATGTATTTCTAAGCTGACCTGAGACAATGAATACATACGTACAGCGTATTTTTCTACCATCTCAGCGAAGGCAGCGCATGATCTACTTATTTCCCTTATTGACGGTTTCAATTTGGGCAGGGAATGCCATTGTTAACAAACTTTCCTACAGCGTAATCGATCCGGGAGCGATCGCCTTTTACCGCTGGTTTTTTGCCATGCTGGCACTGACACCTTTTGTTATTACCTCTGTTATTCGTCAGTGGTCAAACATCAAGCCGCATTTGTCGAAGCTGGCATTGCTGGCGTTTCTGGGCATGGTACTGAACCAGTCGCTGGGGTATTTTGCCGCACCGACCACCACAGCCACCAATATGGCGCTGATTATGTCACTGGTTCCTCTGATGAGTATGTTTCTGAGTGTACCTATTCTGAAACAAAAGCTATCGCCACTGGCAATGGTGGGTGCTGTACTGTCGCTTGGCGGGCTGGTATTGATGCTGAGCCACGGCGATCCGTCTCAGTTGCTCGCACAGGGCATTAATCAGGGTGATGGCTTACTCCTGCTGGCTGCGTTCGTGTATGCGCTTTACTGTGTATTACTCAAACGCTGGGATATGCCCCTGAGTAACTGGCAGTCTGTGTATGTTCAGGGCATGTTTGCCGTCCTGTTCCTCCTGCCTATGCTGTTTACCAGTCAGCGGGTAGCGATTACCGGCGATGCATTACCTCTGGTGTTGTTTGCCGCGATTCCTGCTTCTGTGATTGCGCCCTGGTGCTGGATGAAAGGGATCAAAATGCTGGGCGCAGACAAAACAGCCATGTTCATGAACCTGATGCCAGTGATCACCGCTATCATTGCCAGTGTTGTACTGAATGAACAGCTGGAAGCGGTGCATTTGATCGGCGGCGGTATGGTGCTTTGCGGAGTGGCCGTCGCCCAACTGAGGCTGAAAGCCCGCCGGAGCAAACTGGTGACGGCATAACAGCGAATCAGCCAAAGATAGCATTCAGAAAGGCAGCGGAAACGCTGCTTTTTTATGACCGCCATTTGGGGAAATATGCATGTCGCGCTTCAGATTTGGCGTAGTCCTCGGCATTTTCTTATGCGCGCCAGGTACTCTTTGGGCGAGCAAAGAGTGTCTGTCGCAGCAAAGCGTGATTGCGAATATGTGTCGTTATGCGGTGAAAAAGAGAAAGGCAGTGGGGATGATGTATCCCGCACTGCCTTCTATATTAGCTGACGTGTTTCTTGATCACTTCCACAGTCAGGACACCGATGGCGCCAGAGTTCATGGAGCCGCCTGTCACAGACACAACATAATTGCGGTTCTGGCCAGTTTGAGACCAGCTGTTTGACTTACTGCCCCAGGGACAATCCCAAACCAGAGTCACGACTTTTGTTGAACCGTCGTACAGATCAAACGAACCTTGGGTACCGGAAGCTGAATCAGAGCGACCACAGGAGCTTACGATGTTAAAACCTTCCTGCCCAATTTCGACGACTTGCCCATTCACTTCTTCAGGCGACAGTTCATGATCTTTATTGTCGTACTGATAAAATTTACCCCAGCTGTGTTGCGCATTTTTCACTTGCAGGTTGCAGTTATCTGCGATGACGGTATAGCTGACCCATTGTGCGTAAGCCATGTAAGCTCCTTAAAATACAATTAAGTTTAAGAAACCTAGAATTATCGCTGACGACTCATTACCACTTACTAGCGATTGTTCTAAGCAGTCAGCATGAAGTTAGTTAATGAATATCCGAAAAACAACAGCATGTTTATGATGTGTGATTTTGGGATAAGAATTCTGTAAATCATCATCATATGATTTACAGATTGGTTTAGAATTTGGTTTCTGCACGAATATTCCCTCCCTTGAATAAGGAGATGAACTGTCCGAATTTGATGAAACGCGTCGATTTCCACCAAGGTTCTCCGGCTCATCAGTCACGAATTTTTTTTCATCTTGTAGATTCTTTTATCAACATCTACTATTCAATCGCTATCAGGACGAGAGTATCAATGCGGCAAGGAAAACCACTACACAGAATGATGATTGTTGCCAGCTTTTTGAGCTGGCTATTGCTCATTGCTATGCCTGTGGTCAATGCCCATCACCAGCCTGCGGGAACCTGGGCCAGCTTGTGCACACTGGGCGGTTTTAAACTCGTTAAACTGGCTGATGGTAAAGATCAGCTCAAGCATGATACTCAGGGGCACTGTCCCATCGGTGTTTTCAGCCTGGCTCATATTGATGAAAGATGGCTGGGGCTGGGTGAGCCAGGCCTCGCACAACCAGCCAACACCTATCAGTTCACGCCTCGCCAGTGGCACTATTTTCTTTCGCCTTCCAGAGCACCGCCAGCGGTTTAACCGGGATAGATCCGTCTTCTCCCCGGCTTACATATTTCCCAAACATTTCTCTATGCTGGTTGTTTCTGCCTGACAGACAGAAACAGTGTAACTGTGCGTATTTTTCGCACTGGAAGGTAACTCAATGACAAATAATAACGAGACTCTGGCGCAGCAGGAAAAGCTGCCATCACCACAACGTAACGGCTACCTGACGGCCTGGCGCTGGCATTTTTATGCCGGTTTGTATGTGGTGCCTTTTTTGCTGATGCTGGCGGTGACTGGCCTGATGATGCTCTACGCGGGGACGATTGATAGTATCCGTTTTAAAGACCTCCTTTTTGTCGAGCCGGCCGCTCAAAGTCTGCCTGTCAGTCAGCAGCTCAATGCTGTTCAGCAAGCCTATCCCCAAGCCACAATTAATCAATATTTAACCCCTAAGCAGCCTGAAGATGTGGCGCGTTTTGCGGTAGTGACAGCAGACGGGCACGGCTTGTTCGTGACAGTGAACCCTTACACTGCTGCAGTGCTGGGCTCGCTTGATCGTGATAACAACCTGTACACGCTGGCCAATGAAATACACGGCACGCTGCTTATCGGCGATATTGGCGATCGCCTGATTGAGCTGGCGGCGAGTTTTGCTGTGATCCTGATTGTGAGCGGCGCTTACATGTGGTGGCCGCGTGACAACGCCAGCAGAGCAGGTGCGCTGCGCGTGCGTATGACCAGCGGCAAGCGTACGTTTTGGCGCGATCTTCACGCGAATACTGGGGTATTAACGTCTGTGTTTCTGCTCCTTTTTCTGCTGTCAGGTCTGTCCTGGTCGGGGGTTTGGGGCAGCAAGATGGTGCAGGCATGGAACAGTTTTCCCGCGGGGGTATTTGGTGATGTGCCGCTCTCGGATGCTAAGCATGCCGACATGAACCACGGCGAACTGGAAGAAGTGCCGTGGAACCTGGAGCAAACGCCCATGCCTGTGTCCGGCTCACATGCTGGTCATCAGGGTATGGTGGGCAAGGTGGATCTGGAGTCGGTTGTTTTGTTTGCCAGACAGCTGGGTTTTACGTCGTTTCGTGTCAATCTGCCTAAAGGTGAGCAGGGCGCATACAGCGTGCTGCAAAGTACCATGAGTAACGATATTAACGATGCGACGCAGGATCGCACCCTGCACATCGACCAGTACACAGGCAAGGTACTGGCAGATATCAGGTACGAACAATATTCCCCGATGGCGAAAGTGATGGCGTGGGGCATTGCGCTGCACGAGGGCGACTTTGGCGGGTGGAACAAAGCAGCAAACACTGTGCTCTGCCTGGCCTTCATTGTGATCAGCCTGAGCGGTATCGCGATGTGGTGGCTGCGCCGACCGAAAGGCAAGCGTATGCTTTCTGCCCCGCCAGCACCGAAGAACATGACGCTGTGGAAAGGAGCAACGGTTGTGATTGCAGTGTTAGGCGTCTGCTTCCCGCTGGCCGGGATCACGATTTTAATTGTGCTGCTGGCCGACCGTCTGATCTTCAGCCGGGTCCCGACACTCGCGCGATTCTTTGGGTAATTTTCATTTCCCTCCCCTTGGCAAGGGGAGGGTGGGGTTTGAACAGCGCGCACGGATTTGGCATTTGTGCTCTGTAACCCCCTCCTAACCTCCCCCTTGAAAAGAGGGAGTAACTGTCCGAGTAGTGTAGTCCATAACAGGCATGATTTTCGGATCATGCAGCTAAATTGAGCCAGTCGGGGATAACCTGCCGAAACCAGCTCAGATATTGTTCCGCAGACGCTTTTTTTCGGTCTTTCAGCAGATTTACCACCTCCACCACAATCCAGGCTTTGGCGAGGATAATCTGTCGGACAAGTTGGTCTTCCGGCATTAACGTCGAATACGCCAGATACCGACGGGCAATGGCTTGATAGTCTTCCACAGTCCCCATGCCCTTCACCAAGGGGGCTAAATCGATGGCCGGGCTGCCCCGGCCAAATCGTTCCCAGTCGAACAAAACCAGCTCTCCCTGATCGCGCCGTCCCCAGTTTCCTGCATTACTGTCGCCGGATAAACAGGCGATCGGTAGAAAAAGATCGGAAGATTTTGTTTGAAGCTGACACAACTGCTGTTCGGCAGCGGAGGGTAATTGCAGGTGTTTCAAAGCGTGTTCTGTCTGCTGGATTGTCCATTGGTGGAGGCGAACCGGCTGTTGTGCGGGGATGGAGTAATGATGAATGGCCGCCAGCTGGCGAAACGTTTCCCTGTCGGCATTTAAGGCCTCCAAAGACATTGAATGGGGAATATATTCAAGGTGTAACTGGCGAGTGTGTGCATCACAGTGGTACACCTTGGGGGTCTGAATGCCCAAAAGCTGCATTTGCGGGGCAATGTCCTGATAAAAGCACATCTCGACATGGCTGACATTGTGTTTTTCAATACACGGGCTGCCGTTGCGCGTTCTCAGAATAACCTGAGCACGGCCCATTTGTGTTAATTCCTGATCTGTCATGTGATTACGCCCAGTGATTCCAAATTTCTCTCACGACAGGCAGCACAGAGACAACCAGCAATGCGGACATGGTGTAGTTAAACAGGCGGCGATACTTGTCCTGAGTCAGTGTTTTTTTCAGCAGGGATCCAAACATCAGCCAGACTCCAACGCACGGAAAGGAAACCAGCAAAAAGATGAGCGCCAGCATCATATTCTGGCCATAAAAATCCGCTCCCACTGTGGTGAAAGCAGCGATGGCACCTGTCGCGACAACCCAGGCTTTGGCGTTAATCCACTGAAACAGAGCCCCTTTCATGAAACTAAAGGGTTGTACCTGTGAGCCGGACGATCCGACATTGCCGGAGCGGGCAATCAACCAGGACAGGTATAGTAAGTAAAGAACGCCCAGGCATTTAATGATGAAATGCAGGCTGGGAAACAGCTCAAATAATTGACCAAATCCAATGCCCACCAAAAGCAGCATGATCGCAAAACCCATACAGATCCCACTCAGCAGCGGCAGGCTTTTTTTCACCCCGAAATTCAGCCCTGAAGTCATCACCATAATATTGTTCGGCCCCGGTGTGACGGAAGATGACACGGCAAAAAGAACCATAGCGTACAGATAATCCATAATTGATGCGCTCCTGTTGGGCTGAATCGGATATTTGTGGTTTCGGGTGATGCTCAGAAAATGAGCACCCTTCTGATATGAAGATGAGTGCAATTCAGATCAAGCGCTGAATGCAAAAATAATCAGACAATGATCAGGAAATGTCATCTCGGGTCTTGGCACCGCGGTTCATGGCACGCAGAATCTGCTGTGCGCAGGCCAGAGGGGAATGCGTGTCTGTGTTGATCTCAATATCGTACCGGATCCCCTCATGGACCCGGCTTGCCTGCTCGATGGCAGAGCCTTCCAGACGATCACCCCGTTGTTTTTCCCGTTGGACCAGAAGTGCATCGACACAGAATACCCCCACGAACAGGCATTGTTTGCCGGCAAGGACGGATTGCCAGACAGCCATTTCTTCTGCGCCATTGATGGCATCGTCGACAATCACTTTCAGGCCGGAATCAATCATATGCCTGACCGTTGTTCGGTAAATGGTGTTTACTTTTTTACCGAAACTGCCCGAGGAAATACGCTTTACCGGCTGGTTGTGCAGTAACTGGGTTTGCCAGTAAAACCCATCTGCCGTTTGGTCGGACTCTCCCAGTACATTGGCCTTTTCAGGCATCATCGCGATGAAGGTGTCGATACCAAGATGCAGATAATAATCGTCCAGACAGTGTTGCAGCTCGCGGGCAATTGAGCTTTTACCAGCGCTGCTGGGTCCGTTGAGAAAGATGAGATCCATTTTTTCTTACGTTTAAAAGTGAGCAGCAAGAGTTATTCCGGAAACCCCGGCAGGTGTTGAGTTAGCATACCGGCTTTGTGCCAGGATGCCTGCTCATCGCAGAAAATCTGGTAGTCAGGTGATTTAGAAGACTGCTCGTTCAGTGAACCTGCCGGCACAATCAGGGCTTTCCCGCTCTGTGACAAATAGGGCAGGTTCGCGCCGCATTGGCCGCAAAAGGCATTGGAGAAGGTGCGTGTCGGGTGGTTGTACCTCACTATGGCTTGTTCACCCTGCTCCCACCGGATATTGTTCGGCTGGGTAAAAAGGTTGGAAGCATGGGCTGAACCCGTCAGTTTTTTGCACTGATCGCAGTGGCACAAATAAAAATGAGAAAAATCGTCATCCAGTGAAAAGGTGACTGTTCCGCACAGACAGCCGCCATGTAATTTACGCATTAAACATTCCTTGTTATTCGCAACCTGCTAAACGTTGGATTTAACACTATTGCATATTGTTCAAACTGTAAATGCAAAAATAATCAACGCAATAAAGCTGGCAGCCAGTTGATGGCGTTTTTGTTTGATGGCGTTTTTGTTTAATATTCATATTGATGCGTAACATCATTGATAGTAGCCTGATACCAGCATGCAACATTGACGTCAGTTGGCTCAATGGCGAATTGGCATTCTCTCTTCCCTACACACAGAGAAACTTCATGGATAGAAAACATACCTTTGGTGTCATTCTGGCACTGCTTGCCGCTTTTTTTAACGGCATGGTTGGCATACTGAGTGTTAACCTGTTTCAGTCGGGCCTCTCACCGGAAGCCGTGGCATTTTATAAATGCGTCGTTGCTTTGTTGATCATTGTGGTGTTACTGGCTGCCACCGGACAAATCGCTACCTTGCTTACTTATGTAAAAACCAAATGGAAAGCCTTGTCGGTGTGCAGTTTCTTTGGCTTTTTCATGCTGTATTTTTTTGAAACGGCGTCCTACGAAACACTGAACGTTGCTGTGGTGGTCTTCCTGCTGTTTGGTGTCTCTACGCTGGTAACCTTTTTTGCCAATGCGCTGTTTGAAAGGCGAAACCTGGTGGCGCAGGAATGGATGTCGGTACTGTTCGCGGTACTGGGTTTGTACCTGATCTTCATGGAAAATGAGAACATCGCCAGTTCGGATAATACCGGTTTTGTGTTTGCGGTACTGGCGGGTGTGGGTTACGGGCTGTTTTTGGTGCTGAATAAGAAACTGAACATTGGCGGCGGGTTAGTTCCGGTTGGCGGCCTGCTGCTGTTTGGTGTGGTGTATCTGTTTGTTCCCTTTTCCATGTCGGGCTTTGTTGGTGTTGAAAGCGATGTCTGGTTAACCCTCTTATTGCTGGCGCTGCTGCCCACCATAGGCGGCTTCTGGTGCACGACTAAGTCCCTGACGATATTAAAAAGCCAGACGGTTCAGCTGGTTGAGCTTTCGGAGCCTATTTTTGCTTTGATGCTGGGTTTTATTTTCTTAGGTCAGTTAGTCTCGCCGATGCAGATGCTGGGCGGAGGCTGCATTTTGGGTGCGATTCTGATCCATGAAGTGAAGCTGTCCACCTTGAAATCACTGAGTAAGCGAAAAGTGGCGACGGACTCGACCCGGTAAACTTTCCTCTTCTTATCTGCATACACTACAGATCAAACAGCCAGCCTCAGACTGGCTGTTTTTTGTTGCCTCAAAGCGCAGTGTACACACGCGCTTTGTTAGTATTTCCTTGTTCGTCCTGGCCGAGGTGCTTTTTCTGCCGGAGTGGTTTTTATCGCTGGAAAAGCATATTGAACAGCGTGCCAGACCTATCAACCTCTGACTTTTCAAGCCTTAGAATGTGATTAAGAGCGGAGGTGCTCCGTCTGTTTAACTGCCCGGATTGGAGATGATTTTTTATCGGTCGCGCTTTTCCCGGTTATTTTGCGGCCTGTTTGCGAAAATGCACTATTGTTAACACAGCTGGGTTAGCCGTTCAGGGTTTACCATGCCCATTTTTCCTTTCTCTATTTTCTCTCGTCGATCTCCCTCACATTGTCGACAATTCTATTCATCCAGATTTACTTTGTGTTAACAATTGGCTTGTTTTTTATCTTTTATAGGTCTATTTTTTCCTTGTTGATTAAGTATTGTTGACAATGTTGGTTGATTGGGAGGTTGGAGAGAACTGTGAGTATTGATATTGTAGACAATGTGCAAGATCCCACGCTGACTGTGAGCGGTAAAGCTGACGCTGTAAAAGAGCCGACCAAATCCAACAGTTTGCTGGAAGTGCTGGTAGAGCGCATCGTCACCGGGGTTTTTCCTGCCGGCAGCAAGATATCTGAACCTGAACTGGCCCGCCAGTTTGCCGTTAGCCGCGGCCCGCTGCGTGAAGCCATGATGCGGGTTGAAGCCTTGGGTTTGGTCGAGCGCATTCCCCATGTCGGCGCCCGGGTCGTTGCACTCAGCCCGCAGAAACTGGCTGAAATCTATGCGGTGCGGGAAGCGTTGGAAGGTATGGCGGCGCGTCAGGCCTGTGAAAAAATCACTGATGAAGAAATTGCCGGGCTGGAAGTCTTATTGCAAACCCATCAGACCCATATTGAGCAGGTCGAGGGTGCCTCCTATTTTCATCAGCACGGTGATTTCGATTTCCACTACCGGATCATCAAAGCCAGTCGAAACAGCAAGTTAATCAGCTTGTTGTGCGATGAGCTTTATCACTTGCTGCGTATGTACCGCTATCAATCACCGCGTTCGCATTCACGTCCGGAGCGGGCACTGAACGAGCACACACAGATTCTGGCAGCGATAAAGGAGCGCGACGGCGAACTGGCTGAAATGCTGATGCGTCGCCACATAATGCGCAGCAGAACACTGATCGAAAGTCAGTTAAAAAAGGACTGATACTCAGCAGAATGCGTTCTGCCGGATAATTCTTACAACAACAAGGAGCAAGTTATGAAGCCAGGACAGCGTTTCCGTCAGGCTGTTGCAGATAACCACCCGCTGCAGGTGGTGGGTACGATCAATCCATACTGCGCCATGATGGCAAAGCAGGTGGGTCACCAGGCTATTTACCTGTCTGGTGGCGGGATCGCCAACGCCTCTTATGGCCTGCCGGATCTGGGGATCACTACTCTGAATGATGTGACGGAAGACGTGCGCCGGATCACCGCCGCCTGTGACCTGCCGATGCTGGTGGATATTGATACCGGTTTTGGCGGCGCATTCAATATTGCCCGCACCATTCGCGAAATGGAGCGTGCCGGTGCCGCCGCGGTACATATGGAAGATCAGGTGGCGCAGAAACGCTGCGGACACCGTCCGAATAAAGCCATTGTCAGTCAGGCTGAAATGGTGGATCGCATTAAAGCGGCAGTCGATGCCCGTCAGGATGACAGCTTTGTCATCATGGCCCGTACCGATGCGCTGGCCGTTGAAGGGATGGATGCTGCGATCGAGCGGGCCATTGCCTGTGTTGAAGCCGGTGCCGACATGATTTTCCCGGAAGCCATGATTTCGCTCGAGCAGTATCGCCAGTTTGTTGATGCGGTAAAAGTGCCCGTGCTGGCAAATATCACAGAGTTTGGTGCAACGCCGTTGTTTTCCTGCGAAGAGCTGGCCGCGCAGGGTGTCGACATGGTGCTTTATCCACTGTCAGCATTTCGTGCCATGAACAAAGCGGCTCTGAATGTCTATCAGCATCTGATGACAGACGGCCACCAGCGCAACGTGGTTGAGCAGATGCAAACCCGTGAAGAGCTTTATGATTATCTTGGCTACCATGAATATGAGCAAAAGCTGGACAAACTGTTCAGCGGACAGTGACATCATGCGCGGATATTCCCTCCCCCTTGAAAAGGGGGAGGGACAGTAAGAATTCATGCAACAGAAGAAGAGAAGGCGTACGAAGTCAGCGTCTCAATCCAATAACGTGACGACCAGTAACAAAAGGAGCCTGTAATGACTGCGACACAATCAGTGACAGCGGACAAAGAAAACACGGCAAACAAGGACAGTTCACTCAACAAGCCACTGGGCGGGGCAGGTCTGCGCGGTCAGAGTGCCGGCAGCACCGCACTGTGTACCGTGGGCAAAACCGGTACCGGCCTGACATACCGTGGCTATGACATCACGGATCTGGCGCACAATGCCCAGTTCGAAGAAGTGGCTTATCTGCTGCTGAAAGGCAAACTGCCGACCCAGGCTGAGCTGGATCAGTACAAAGCGACACTGAAAGCTAAACGCGGCTTGCCCGATGCATTGAAAACCGTACTGGAAGCGATTCCGGCACAGGCGCACCCGATGGACGTTATGCGTACCGGCTGCTCCATGCTGGGTAACCTGGATCAGGAAACGGATTTCAGCCAGCAGGCAGACAAAACCGACACTTTACTGGCTATGCTGCCTGCCATCATTTGCTACTGGTACCGCTACAGCCACGACGGGGTGCGCATCGATACCGCCAGTTCTGAACAGGATTGTACCGGCGGATATTTTCTGGAAATGCTGACCGGTAAGACGCCGTCGGAACTGCATAAGCAGGTTATGCATTGCTCGCTGATCCTTTATGCCGAGCATGAGTTCAATGCCTCGACCTTCACCGCTCGTGTCTGCGCTTCCACGCTGTCTGATCTGCATTCATGCATTACGGCGGCGATCGGCAGCCTGCGCGGCCCGCTGCACGGCGGAGCGAATGAAGCGGCGATGGCGATGATCGAACACTGGAAAACCCCGGACGAAGCGGAAAGCAATATCCTCACTATGCTGGCGAACAAAGACAAAATCATGGGCTTTGGTCATGCAATTTATCGCGACTCAGATCCACGTAACGCGCTCATCAAAGAGTGGGCACGTAAGTTGTCGGCCGATGCCGGTGACGCCCATTTATACGCGGTATCTGAGCGGGTGGAATCGGTGATGAAACGCGAAAAAGGCCTGTTTGCCAACGCGGACTTTTTCCATGCCTCGGCGTACCATTTTATGGGCATTCCCACCAAGTTGTTTACACCAATCTTTGTCATGAGCCGCGTCACCGGCTGGGCCGCGCATGTGTATGAGCAGCGTGAGAATAACCGCATCATTCGGCCGAGTGCAGATTATATCGGCCCGGATCATCAGGACTGGCTGCCGATAGACCAACGCCGCTGATATTCCCTCCCCTTAGTCAAGGGGAGGGTTAGGGTGGGGTTGGTGAGATGTGCACGGGTTTGAGCCTTATGCCGAAGAACCCCCTCCCAGCCTCCCCCTTGAAAAGGGGGAGGGATCAACGAAGCTTGCTGTCACGACTGATACTCCCTCCCTTTGAAAGGGAATCGAAACAATAACGACTCAGAAGTAAAAGGAAAGATGAATGAGCCTCAACGTTGAACTGAATGAACGCCCGCAGCCGGATGAACTGCTGGTAAAAATTGCCGATTATGTGGCCAATAGCGAAGTGACCTCAGCCGAGGCCTATAACACCGCCCGTAACTGCCTGATGGATACCCTGGGCTGTGGCCTGCTGGCACTGCGCTTCCCTGAATGCACCAAGCACCTGGGCCCGACAGTGCCGGGTACGACGGTACTGAACGGCGCGCGTGTACCGGGAACCTCCCATGAGCTGGACCCGATCACCGCTGCGTTTAACATCGGCTGCATCATTCGCTGGCTGGATTTCAATGACACCTGGCTGGCCGCAGAATGGGGCCATCCGTCCGACAACCTGGGCGGTATTCTGGCCACGGCTGACTACCTGAGCCGTGTTGCTGTTTCGGAAGGAAAAGCGCCGCTAACCATGCGCGACGTGCTGACCGCCATGATCAAAGCCCATGAAATTCAGGGCGTACTGGCGCTGGAAAACAGCTATAACCGCGTAGGTCTGGATCATGTGTTGCTGGTGCGTGTGGCATCAACGGCTGTGGTGACTAAGATGCTGGGCGGAAACCGCGATCAGATTATAGATGCCGTGTCTCAGGCCTGGGTCGATGGCTGTGCGCTGCGCACCTATCGTCATGCGCCGAATGCCGGTTCCCGTAAATCCTGGGCCGCGGGTGATGCCACCTCCCGTGCCGTTCGTCTGGCGATGATCACCATGAAAGGCGAAATGGGTCTGCCGTCTGTGCTGACTGCACCTAAATGGGGTTATTACGATGTGCTGTTCAACGGCCAGCCGTTCAGGCTGAATCAGGATTTTGGCAGCTATGTGATGGAAAATGTGCTGTTTAAGATCTCTTTCCCGGCAGAGTTCCACGCCCAGACAGCGGTAGAATGTGCGGTAACACTGCATGATCAGGTAAAGAACCGTCTGGATGACATCGAACGTATCGAAGTGACCACGCACGAATCTGCCATTCGCATTATTTCCAAATCCGGCGATCTGGCCAACCCTGCCGACCGCGATCACTGCCTGCAGTACATGATTGCTGTACCTCTGATTCACGGCGATCTGATTGCAGAGCACTATGAAGATGACTTCCACCGTGGCGACAGCCGCATTGATGTGCTGCGCAGCAAAATGGAAATCATTGAAGATAAGCGTTACAGCGCCGAATATCTGGAATCAGACAAACGCTCGATTGCCAATGCTATTCAGATTTTCTTCAACGATGGCACCAGCACCGAGAAGGTCTCGGTCGAGTACCCGATTGGTCACCGTCGTCGCCGTGAAGAAGGCATTCCTGTGCTGGAGCGTAAGTTCAGACGCAACCTGCTGACCCGCTTCCCGCAGGGCATGAGCGATAAGATTGTTGAGCTCTGTAGTGATCAGGCCAAGCTGGAAGCCACCCCGGTGAATGAGTTTATGGCGATGTTTGCCATTAACTGATCACAATGTGGAATTGCCCATCTGTAACAGAGACCGGCGTATTGAGCGCCGGTTTTTTTGTCTGCTCTTAATCGTATGATCACACAAGACAAGGCTGCGCATCAGTGAAGAACGGGCTGGGAAATGGCTTTTCTCAATTGTTCAAGTACATACTCAGCAGATACCAGGATCACAAACTTCACTGTGGGTAACCGAAACGTGCTGTCTGTCACCGGCATTGCCGGAAAGGCCTGACTCATCGGCCAGTGTGGCGGCGCCAATGTCTGATGGTTGGTATTATTGGATCTTGGGCTGCACTCTGTTAATTCCAGATGCAGTCTGGGTAGTTGCGTCAGCATGCTCACCTCAATTTACAGGCAGGAGTTTTCCTGTCATCCCTCAAAAAAATAAACGCACTGAAAGTAAGGCTAATGGCTCTCTGGCTATTGATATAAGGGCGAAAAAGCGAACTTCAAGTCTCTGTACTCAGGTTCTTTATGGTTCACGATAAAAAATGAGAACAATATTGATCTGGTGCATCTCAGGGCAGCTGACTGAGCAGTAGAATGCGGGCTGAGTTCGGCTGATGTCCTATTTTGCTCTGCGAGGTCAAGGTGTTGCATTTTTGTCAGACGGCCAGTGTGCTTATTGAACGTGTTCACACGGCACCGGAAGGTATTGCCCGGCTGAGACAGCCACTGGCGGCTCTGTCTGACGTGTCGGGCTTGCTGGCATTAATCGAAGATTTCTCCGCCGTCACGCAAGTGTCTGAGGTGGCCTGATGATTGGAGAACAGGCTCACTTGAACCGGATCTGGGCGCGAACCCTGCTCGAAGAATTGTCCCGCCTGGGGGTGACTGAGATCTGTCTCGCCCCCGGTTCACGCTCGACACCACTGGCGCTGGAAGCCGCCGCGCATCCGGTACTGAATCTGCATACCCATTTTGATGAGCGCGGCCTGGGCTTTCTTGCGCTCGGTATGGCCAAAGCCAGCGACCAGCCTGTGGCGGTTATCGTAACCTCCGGCACCGCCGTGGCCAATCTGTTACCGGCTGTGGTTGAAGCGGGGCTGACCGGTGAAAAGCTGGTGCTGCTGACCGCCGACCGGCCTGCCGAATTGATCGGCTGCGGCGCCAATCAGGCGATCTGCCAGCCGGGAATCTTCTCTTCTCATGTGACCGCCAGCCTGGATTTGCCCAGCCCTTCTGTGTCTGTCCCGTTAAGCTGGCTGCTGACATCGGTAGATGAGCTGTTATTTCGCCAGCACCAGCAGGGTGGCGCGGTGCACATAAACTGCCCGTTTCCGGAGCCTTTGTATTCGCCTGACCCGGCGGATGAATCGTGCTATTACACAGGATTGCTCGCTCACTGGCGAGGCACGGAACAGCCTTATACCTGTGTGTCTGTTCAGCCTGCACGGGTCACTGTGCCTGATGATATTCAGGCGCTCCGCAGCAAAAAGACGGTCATTATCGCCGGTGGCATGTCTGTTTCAGACGCGCAGGCGGTGGCCGCACTGGCGGCAGCGCTGGAATGTCCGCTGCTGTGTGATCCGCAGTCGGGGATCGGCAGTGACTGGGCGCATTACGATCTCTGGCTGCAGGTTGACGAGCTGGCCGCGCCGCTGAATGAGTGCAATCTGATCCTCCAGTTTGGCTCGCGCCTGATTTCTAAGCGCCTGACTCAGTGGATTGCCCGGCAGGCCAGTGAAAGGCAGGGCGATTACTGGTATGTATCGGCCGACAGGGCGCGCCACAATCCGGACCACCTGCCGCAACGCCATTTTGTCGCGAGTATTGCTGACTGGGCAAACATGGCCCTGGCAGCGTTAGCAAATACCGCCGCTGATGATCCGCTGCCCGGACAGATGCATCAGCAGTCACAACAGCTTCAGCAGCACAAGGGACATGATCCGCAGTGGCGACAGGCACTGCGGCAGACGGCGCTGCAGGTTCATGCCAGAGTCGGCAGCTATTTAGCGGCCTGTGGTGCAATGTCGGAGCTGGCACTGGCGATGGATCTGAGCCTCAGAGGTCAGCAGGCGAGCCTCTTTCTGGGTAACAGCCTGATTGCCCGGCTGGTCGACATGTTTACCGTAGTTAACGGGCGTACTGTTTACACTAACCGGGGTGCTTCGGGTATTGACGGGCTGGTTGCCGCTGCGGCAGGGGTGCAGCGTGCCAGTGGCAGTCCTTTGATCTTGCTGCTGGGGGATACCTCGCTGCTGCATGATCTGAATTCACTGGCGTTATTGACTCACAGCAAAACACCTGCGGTTATCGTCGTCACGAACAACGACGGCGGTGCCATTTTTGATCTGCTGCCTGTCCCGCCGGACAGTAAACAGCATCTGTACCAGATGCCGCATGGCTATCAGTTCGAACATGCTGCCCGTCAGTTTGGGCTGGCGTATTGTAAAACCGCGACACTGTCTGCTTATCAAACGGTTGTGAATGAGCATTTGCTTGCCGGGACAGGCGCGCTACTGGTGGAGATTCAGACGCCGCCGGGAGAAGCCTGCGAGCAGCTCAGTCAGTTCATCAGAGATTTGCATGCTCTGTAGCCGGTTTCTAACCCGGAGCGATCAGCCGGATCGTCCGGTACTGGTGTTTCTCCATGGCCTGCTGGGCAGCGGTGCAGACTGGCTTGACTGCGCTCAGTGGCTGCAAGCCTATCCCTGTATCGGGCTGGATTTGCCCGGTCATGGCGGCAGCCGCGCTGTTGTCTGTCACTCTCTGGATGAGGCCGCAGGACAGGTTCGCGATACTCTGATCCAGCATCAGCTGGCGGCCCGTCCCCTGGTGCTGGCGGGCTACTCACTGGGCGCCCGTATCGCCATGCACGGAGTGGCCAACGGCCTGTTTGCACCGCTGAATATCCGGCTGCTGGCGGTGGAAGGCGGTCACTTTGGTCTGACTTCCAAACAGGAACAAATGGTGCGGTGGCGACAGGACTGTCGCTGGGCCCGCCGGTTCCGCCGTGAGCCTGTCGGTACGGTGTTGGCCGACTGGTATCAGCAACCTGTTTTTGCTTCGCTTAATCATGTGCAAAAACAAAGTATGCTTAATTGCCGCAGTGATAACCTCGGGGCCGGTGTTGCCGCCATGCTGCTCGCGACGTCATTGGCCCGGCAAGCTTATCTGGCGGATGCGCTCAAGTCGCAGCACGTGCCACTGCATTACTTTTACGGCGGACACGACAGCAAATTTTCACGAATGGCGAATGACAGCCGGGTGCCGGCAAGCTGTATCGCCGATGCCGGACACAACGCCCATAAAGAACAACCGCAGGCTTTTGCGATGGCGCTCAGGCGTCAGCTGAATCAGTCCCTTGAAATGACATTGTGATCTGAGAGTGAGGATGACGATATTCAGTACCGCACAGCTTGCTTTTCCTTTCCATTGTGAAATGGACAGAGTGTTCTTATTCTGGATTTAATTATCTATGATTTAAGTCTCTGTCTTTGATTATTTTAATTGTTGTTTACTGATTTTTGCCCAGAATAGACAAGCGTTCCTCACGTCGTTCTATCCTTAATATTGAAATATTAACGGATGAATTATGTGAGCATTATAAGAATTTCAGAACAAGTCTGACTGGAAACAGAATGAGAATCAAACCGCTTCCCCCACTAAACAGCTTAGTTGCCTTCGAAGCTTCGGCCCGGCACCTGAGTTTTACCCTGGCAGCTGACGAACTGAATGTGACTCAAGGTGCAATTAGCCGACAAATTCGCCAGCTGGAGGAATACCTTGGCACAGCGATGTTTACACGCGCAAGCAGGAGTATTTACCTGACACCGACAGGACTTCAGTATTATCAGTCGATCAGCCATTCGTTGCTGGATATTGCCCAAGTCACTGGCGAAGTGAAGAAGTGGCAGGGCGACCATAAAATCACGGTGGCGACAACCAATGCGATGGCGGCACTGTGGCTGCTTCCTAAAGTCGCTGAATTTCAGAATGCGCATGATGACATAGATTTGCGGATTTTAGCATCTGATAACATTCAGGACTTACGGCGGCTCGATTGTGATATAGCGCTTTTCTATTGCCGCACACCACCAGCCGACATGCACGTCACCACCTTGTTTGCTGAAGAGGTTTTTCCGGTCTGCAGCCCGGCATACCTTGAGAAAATCGGTCATCCGACCGAGCCTGAAGATGTGTTCAGCAAAACCTTGCTCTTGCTGGAGGAGTCACAAAGAGACTGGGTGAATTGGGAGGAGTGGTTTCATGCCGTGGGGCTGCCGAATATCACACCTAAAAACCGGATGAATATTAACAATTATCCAATGTTGTTGCAGGCGGCTATTAATGGGCAGGGTATCGCACTGGCATGGGGTTCACTGGTGGATGATTACTTACAAAGTGGTGCCTTAGTCAGGCCAGTGGAGCAAGTGTTGTCGACTGAATCAAATTTCTCGATGCTGGAGCCCATTGGCAGGGGGGTGATGCCAGCGAGCGTGAAGCGCTTTCGCGAGTGGTTATTGCATCAACTCCCGGATGAAGTCGGTGAGAAGGGTTTGATCTAAAAGGATTTTATCCACGCTCAGTTGAACAAAAAAAGCTGGAACTCAGGTTCCAGCTTTTGAATGGATTAGCTTCGCTGGTGCTTTAAGATAATAAGGGTTTTTGGTGGGTTGTCCCTTCTGATTGCGCCGCTGGTGTTGTGTCTGTTTTCAGGGGGGATTTTGGTTCAACGAGTGGTTCGACCGGGCCGTCCAGCTTTTCCTGTTCAGGGTGAACATGCTCCGGAAGCATTGCCCAGGGTTTGGGTTCACGACGCAGACAGTGAAACAGAGTCATACTCATGACGGCGATGAAAATGGCAATCGGGAAGCCAGCGATGATTGATGCCGTTTGCATGGCCTTCAGTCCACCAGCATAGAGCAAGACAGCGGCGATGACTGCAATCATTATTCCCCAGAGTATTCTGATCAAAGTCGGTGGCTCACTGTCACCGGCTGCATCAAGGGTACACAACACCAGCGTGCCTGAATCCGCTGAGGTGATAAAATAGGTGCCAAGCAGTACACAGGCTAGAACGCTCAACAGCTTGCCAAATAAACCCGTATCCAGGTTATCGAACAGGGTAAATAAGGCTCGAGTGGTGTCTGCTTTGGTTGCATCCAGAATCGGTCCGCCTGTGAAAGCGGTGGATGGTGTTTGATTGGTCTGCTGCGCGGCTGCAACGACAGTTTGCTCCTGATGGGCAATGCGAGCGTCCTGCTCGACTTTTAGTGCTGCGCCGCCGAAAACCGAGATCCACAGGAAGGTGATCAGGGTAGGTACGATTAATGCCCCGCCTATCAGCTCGCGGATAGTGCGTCCTTTTGAAATCCGAGCGACAAACATGCCAACAAACGGTGCCCAGGTCATCCACCACGGCCAGTAATAGGCTGTCCACCAGTTTTGCCAGCCAGAGTCATTTTGCGCATCGCTCCACAGGCTCATGCCGATAATATTCTGCGCATAAGCGCCAGTACTTTCCAGCAAGGTGTTCAGAATGTAACGCGTTGGGCCAATATAGAGAACGATCACTACCAGTAGCAGCGAAAGCAACATATTCCATTCTGAAAGACGCCGGATGCCTTTGCCAATGCCGGACAGAACGGATGCCACCGCGCAGGTACACAGAGTGACAATAATCACCAGCTGGGTCCCCAGACTGATGTCGATGCCAAATGCCTGATTCAACCCAGAGTTAATCTGGATCACTCCCATACCCAGTGTTTGGGAAATACCAAATGCCGTAACCGCAACCGTTAAAATGTCGACAGTGTGGCCGATGGGGCCGTAAATTCGATTGCCGATTAAAGGGTACAGAATAGAACGGAGTGTGAAGGGGAGATCTTTACGGTATGAAAAATAGGCCAGTGCTAAAGCCACAATGATAAACACTGACCATGGGTGTAAACCCCAGTGAAAGAAGGTCAGTTGCATTGAGGTGGCGGCAGATTGATTGGTCAGTCCTTCAGTAAAAGGATTGTCAGCATAGTGCCACATTGGTTCGGCGACTGACCAGAAAATCAGTCCGATTCCCATGCCGCCAGAAAACAGCATGGACACCCAGGACAAATAGCTAAACTCCGGCTTTTCATTGTCTTTTCCGAGCCGGATATGGCCGTATCGGCTGATCATTAAATAAATAAGAAACCCGACAACCAAGGACACCAGACCAATATAAAACCACTTCATATTCTGCAATAAAATGCTGGAAATGGTTTCGAAATATTGCCCTGCCTGGTTGGCGAGGATAGCGCAGAAAAGCACAAACCCTATCACGACAACTTTTGACGCGATCGTAACAGTAGGGTTTAGCCCTTTCAGTATCCCTGATGTTGCTCTCATAAACATCCCTCTCAGTGCGTGCTGCTCAGTGTTGTTACGTTCTTGTTAATTTTTTGAAGAGTAGAGAGTGCGGAAAGACGTTTCAACTGATTATTTGTCATCCATGAATGAGCTCAGATCATGGAACATTAATTTTATCAATAACAGGGTCTGGCATTATCAGTCCGGCGGATAGAAGTATGACAATTTCTCATTAACACCCTCCAAAAAAGTCGTTTGTTTGTTGCGATGTTGTTAACCAGAATCAGCATCATTAACACATCACCATGTTGTGATCACGGAATGCAATTTCACTTGCGGAGAAAAGAACATGAGCAATGTCAATCAAACCATCATCCCGATTGAGCTGGTCGATCGCGTATTGAATCCGATCAGCGAGGCAACAGGTATGCCGAACGAGGCCTATACCCACGCCGAGTATTTCACCTTTGAGCGTGACCACGTCTTCGGACAGACCTGGGTCTGCATCGGCTTTGCTTCAGATCTGGTGAAGAATGGCTATGTGAAGCCGATTACGTTTATGAATTTGCCCCTATTGCTGATGAAGAACCGTCAGGGGGAAGTGCAGGTTTTTCACAACGTCTGCAGTCACCGCGGTATGAAACTGGTGCATGAAGCGGGTGAAGTTCAGGGAATGATTCGCTGTCCTTATCATTCCTGGACTTATGATCTTGATGGCAACCTGAAAGGCACACCACATATCGGTGGGATCGCCAAGCATAAAGACGACAGATTCAAATGCGAAAAACACGGCCTGAAACCGCTGCGCTCTGCTATTTGGATGGACATGGTTTTTGTCAATTTGTCTGGTGATGCGCCGAGCTTTGAAGAGCATATTGCGCCTCTGGAGCAGCGCTGGCATGGCTTTGTCGGGGACGATGGGCTGGGTTTGCTGCGCCGCGTGAACATGGGCGGCAATCTGGAAATCGAAGTGAACTGTAACTGGAAGCTGGCCGTCGAAAACTACTGCGAGGCTTACCACCTGCCTTGGGTACACCCGAGCCTGAACAGCTACTCCCGTCTCGAAGATCATTACAACATTATGTTTGCTGAGCGTTTTGCGGGCCAAGGCAGTCTGGCCTACAACCTGTCTGATACCGCTGGGACGCATCTGCCGAAGTTTCCGGGCTGGCCTGCGGACAAGCTTCGTCATGCTGAATACGTGTCGCTGTTTCCGAATGTGCTGCTGGGCATTCAGGCTGATCATGCCTTCGCCATGATGATTGAGCCTATCAGTGCAGATAAAAGCATTGAGCATTTACGTATTTTTTATGTCGGGGATGAAGCAACCCAGGATGAATTCGCAGCATGCCGCACCGCAACGGTTGAATCATGGCGTGTGGTGTTTGGTGAAGACATTGGCGCGGTAGAAGGCATGCAGCAAGGCCGTTATTCACCGGGCTTTGGCGGTGGGGTGTTCTCGCCGGAGATGGATATACCGACGCATTTCTTCCAGACATGGCTGGCGAAGCAAGTAAAGTCGGCGATGGAGGGCTGATCATGACGCATTTTCTGAATTATATCGATGGTCAGTGGTGTGATGCAGACCGTTCGCTGACAGTCATGAATCCGGGTACAGCGGAAGTGTATGCGACGATAGCGCAGGCCAGTATTGCTGATGCAGACCGCGCGATGGCTGCCGCACGCCGTTGCGTAAATGAAGGGCTGTTGTCGGATGTGCGCCCCGCGATCCGATCACAATGGATGCTGAAAGCCGCCGCAGCGATTCGCGAGCTGGTTGATGAAGGCGGACTGATTGCTTGCCGTGAAAACGGCAAATCGCTGCAAGATGCAAAAGATGAATTTTTAGAGTCAGCACGCTACTTCGAATATTACGCGGGTATGGCCGATAAGCTGGAAGGAACCTCCATTCCACTAGGAAAAAATTATATCGATTTTACGCAATATGTGCCGTTTGGTGTTTCTGTGCAGATTGTTCCGTGGAATTTCCCCGTTTCAATTTGTGCTCGCTCGCTGGCCCCCGCGTTGGCTGCAGGCAATGCTGTGGTGATTAAGTCCCCGGAAATATCGCCATTGGCCATGACGCTGCTGATAAAAGCAATTGAAAAAGCAGGCTTCCCGCAAGGTGCCATTCACTTACTTTGTGGAAAGGGGACGGAAATTGGCAGCCATTTAGTGCAGCATCCGGAAGTGGATCAGATCGTCTTTACCGGCTCGGTGCCCACCGGCCAGCGTATCTTGCAAGATGCTGCGCTCAGAGCAACTCCGTCTGTGATGGAACTGGGCGGAAAATCGGCGGCGATTGTCCTCAGAGATGCTGATCTGCAAACCCTGCTGAAAAGCGTTCAGGCCGGGATCTTTTTCAACGCAGGTCAGGTGTGCTCTGCGATGTCGAGACTGCTGGTGCACAAAACCCGCTATGAGGAAGTGAAGGCGGCGGTTGTGGCTATGGCGGAAGGGCTGGTCATCGGTCAGGGTGAAAGTCAGCCTGATATGACACCGCTGATCTCCAAAGAGCAGCAAACGCGGGTGCTGGCGATGATTGATCAAGCCAGACAGGAAGGAGCCAAGATCCTGACCGGGGGTTATGCACCTGAGTTATCTGGTTACTTTGTTGCACCAACTGTGATTGAAGCAACCCCTGACATGCAGATAGCACAGGAAGAAGTCTTTGGTCCTGTTCTGGTCATCACGCCTTTTGAGACAGAGCAGCAAGCGATAGATATTGCTAACGGAACCGTGTTTGGTTTGGTGGCAGGGGTGTTTGGCGAGAGCCTGAATCAGACATTACGGGTGGCTCAGCAACTGCGTGGCGGCCAGGTTTTCATTAACGAATGGTTTGCTGGCGGTATTGAAACCCCGTTTGGTGGCGTTGGGCTGTCTGGCTTTGGCCGGGAAAAAGGACAGGAAGCGATCTATAGCTATGTCCATACACGTAATATCGCGATTCGGTTACAGCACGACTGAAATGACGTAACAGAATCCGTCCCCTTTCTCCCTATCAGCGTGATCTGGTTGGCGGAGTGAGTCCGGCGCCCCGGTCCGGGTGAAAGGGGATGAACCGGATACTGCTGGCAGGCATAGGGTAACAGCAATACCTGACTGGCTTCATGGCAGGGCAATGCAGAACAAGGTAGTTGGAGTAAAAGTGATGAAAAAGTGGCTCTGTATCATTTGCGGCTTAATTTACGATGAAGCAGAGGGCTGGCCCGCGGATGGCATTGCTCCTGGGACAGCCTGGGAAGACGTGCCTGATGATTGGCTTTGTCCTGATTGTCTGGTCAGTAAAGCTGATTTCGAGATGATTGAAATCAGCTCGGATGACACGGCAGGCGCACTGCAGGATAAGGTTGCTGCAGTCGCAGTTCCTGATGATTCAACGGGGGATCCCGCAGCGGATCAATCACCTTCACCTGAGGTGGCTTCCCCTGTTTGTGCCGATGAGCCTATCGTCATTATCGGGAGTGGTCACAGCGGTTATCAGTTGGCAGCAGCACTTCGGGCTCAGTCTGCCCACGTTCCTATCACCGTTTTTACGGCGGATGATGGTGCGTTGTACAGTAAGCCGGCCTTGTCGAATGCATTGTCGCTGGGTAAAGACGGTGACAGTCTGCAGACTGAAAGTGCGCTGGACTGGGAACGTCGCCTGAACATTCGAATTTACCCCAATACACGGGTTGAGCAGATTGATCGCGAGAAGCGTATTCTGCACACCGGCATTGGCTCTTACGCCTACAGTCGCCTTGTACTGGCTACAGGCGCATCACCGATTGAGATTCCCATTGCCGGAGATTGCTCTGCCGTGCTGAGTGTCAATGATCTGATGGACTACAGAGACTTCAGACAGCGGCTTGAAGGGAAAAAACGGATTGCTATTTTGGGTGACGGCTTAATCGGTTGCGAATTTGCAAACGATCTGATCGAAAGTGGCGCAGAGGTAACTGTGATTGGTCTGGGGCAATGGCCAATGGCGCGACTGATCCCTCAGCAGCTTGGGGAAAGATTACAGGCTGTGTTCAGTGAACGTGGGGTCAAGTGGTCGCTACAAGACAGCATCCGCGCAATAGAACCAATCGATTGTGATACGCAATCGCCGGGCGGTGCATCAGCCGGAACGGGTTACACCATACACCTTCACAGCGGTAATCAGATTGAGGCTGATCTGGTTCTCAGTGCCGTGGGGCTGACTCCCAATGTCAAGCTGGCCCAGGCTGCGGGTTTAGAGGTAGGACGCGGAATCAAAGTGAACTCCTACGGCCAAACCAGTGATAGCCATATTTTCTCGCTGGGCGATTGCGCAGAAACCGCTCAAGGCTGGCAGCCTTATATCGCACCCATTACTCAAGCTATTCCATCTTTGGTGAAAAGCCTGCTGGGTGAACCAACACCCGTGACACTCAAGGAAAGCCCAGTGATTGTGAAAACGCCCCTCATGCCACTGACGGTCTTCCCTGTGTCTGCCAGCGCACCGGGTGAGTGGCATATCGAATCGGTAGCCGAAGAACTGATGGCGTTTTTCTATTCACCTCAAGGCGAGATGATCGGGTTTGCTTTGCTGGGAAAACAGGTTCAGTCAACGCGTATGCAATGGTTAGGGCAATTGTCACTCAAGCAGTCTGCTGCGTGACGGGAGAGCAAGTATGATTCACTTACCGAATGACGATACAAGCTGCGGCTGGTATGACGCACTGCCCGATACGGCGGTAAACCCATCGTTAGCAGGAGAAGAGAGCGCTGATTATGTTGTGCTGGGTGCGGGATTTGCCGGACTCGCCATGGCAAGGCGATTGGCTGAGCTTTCACCTTATTCCCGTATTCTGCTCATTGACGCGCAGCGAATTGGCCAGGGAGCGTCTGGCCGTAACTCGGGCTTCGTGATTGATTTACCGCACAAGTTTGCCCTGGAGCATCCGGATCCGGCACATAAACAAAAGCTGCTGTCTTTAAATCGCTTGGCAATTAAACAGCTATCGAAACTGGTGAGCAAGTACAACATTCATTGCCAGTGGTCTGCTGTGGGTAAGTTTCAGGGGGCCGTCGGGCCACGAGGTGAAGCTTATCTCGACCACTTTGAACACCTGATGAAAGATTTGGGTGAACCTTACTTACATGTTGGAGCTGAAAAGCTGTCGAAAGTGTTAGGAACTCGCTATTACAGCCGGGCAATTTTCACACCGGGCGGCTATCTGATGCAGCCCGCGGCACTGGTGCGCGGACTGGCTCAAAGTTTGCCGGATAACGTGGAAATTCTTGAAAACTCTCCGATACGGGGCATCAGTAAAGAGAACGGTTATTGGCGGTTACAAGGTGACAATGGTGTGGTCAAAACCCCGGATTTATTACTGGGTACAAGTATTTTCACCCGCGAGTTCGGTTACCTGAAAAACCGCTTGCTACCAGTGATGACGTTTGCCAGCTGGACACGCCCGCTCAGCGATGAAGAAATGCAGCGCTACGGAGGACAACTGAATTGGGGGCTGACCCCGGCGGATCATGCCGGCACTACATTGCGGATGACGGCCGATCGACGAATTCTGGTTCGAAACTCCTATAAGCATGTACCCAAATACGGAGCCAGTGTGACAGACGCCATGCGGAAACGGATCCGCGAGGACCACAGACAGGTGTTCTTAGCGCGCTATCCGGCACTGGCAGACGTGCCATTTACTCATACCTGGGGGGGGGTATATGCCATTTCCCGTAACTTCACCAACTTCTTTGGTCAACTGGATGACAGAGTCTATGCCAGCGCCTGTGATAACGGTGTGGGTGCGGCGTGGGGCACCATATCCGGTACGCTGTTGGCGGACTTCGTTATGGGCGAATCTTCCCCCGCCCTGAAAGACATACGCCAGGTCACAGGGATGCCAAGCCTGAACCCCCCAGAGCCTTTTTTGGGGATGGGGGTCAAAAGCCGCATTCATTTAGCCAAATGGCAAAGCCGGAGTGAATTATGAAACGAGTCAGAGTGATAGATAATAAGGATCTCGATTTTACGGTGCGTGGCGACTCGCCGGGCATGGCTTACGTCGCACGTGCACTGAGCCCTGATGTTTCCCCGAATATCGGTGTGGGTTTTGCTAGGTGGGAAGGTGCAAAAGTCGCCTGGACGGTATTGTATGACGAAGTTGTTTTTGTCATTGAAGGGTGTTTTGAGCTGACCGCAAACGGGGAAACCCACCATGTTTACCCGGGACAAATGCTCTGGATACCCGAAGGGACTGAGCTGATTTATGGTGGTCATGCCTTGTTTGGTTATGTTGTGCATCCGGGAAACTGGAAGGAACTACACGGCATTCAGTGACCCTATTCACTTCGGCCTGAAGGGCTTACCACCGAACCAGGGACAGACTCCTCATACGGGCGATGTCTGTTCCTGTTTCGTCTGATTTCTTGTCTCTTTTCGAGCACAACACGCTGCTGAAGTCTTTTTATTTGCCGGTTGCTATACCCCCACTCGCCTTTCTTCTCACTCCATTGTCTGCAACCCCAGTAATTCAGATCAAGTTTGATCTGGCGCAGGTGGAAAATCATGCTTGGCTATAGACTGTCCCGAGGTTTGTTTTGCCTGCCCCTGGTCTCTCAGAGGTCATGATGGCAGGTGAGGTTTCAGTTCGTTGAGGCATGCGGAGTGTTCCAGCACCAGGTGGTTCATGTACTGATTGACGGTATTCACGCGGCGACGGCAAGCTGTATCGCCCATGCCTGGCACAAGGCCCACAAAGAACAACCGCAGATTTTTTGCAATGGTGCTCTGGCGTCAGCTGAACCCGCACCTTGAAATGGCACAGTGATCTGAGAGTGAGAATGATATGGCAATGACCCTGGGTTTGTCTGAAGAGGCACTTTATGCGCCGATCGAATGGGTAAACGGCGGCAGCGGGTATGACGATATTCAGTACCATACATCGAGCGATGGCATCGCCAGAATCACCATCGCCCGTCCGCAGGTGCACAATGCTTTTCGTCCGCAAACTGTCAACGAAATGATCCATGCGCTGTCACAAGCCCGCTACGATGAGTCCGTCGGTGTGATTATTCTCACCGGGCTGGGCGAGGATGCCTTCTGCTCTGGCGGTGATCAGAAAGTACGCGGTGACTATGGCGGTTACCGGGATGACGCCGGCACCCATCATTTGAATGTGCTGGATTTTCAGCGCCAGATCCGCACCTGTCCGAAACCTGTGATTGCCTCGGTGGCCGGCTGGGCGGTGGGCGGCGGCCATGTGCTGCACATGATGTGCGATTTGACCATAGCGGCAGAGAACGCCCGGTTTGGTCAGACCGGCCCGAAAGTCGGGTCTTTTGACGGCGGCTGGGGTGCCGCTTATATGGCACGGATTGTCGGTCAGAAAAAGGCCCGCGAAATCTGGTTTCTGTGCCGTTTTTACGACGCGCAGGAAGCGCAGGAGATGGGGCTGGTCAATACCGTTGTGCCACTGGCTGAGCTGGAAAGGGAGACGGTGCGATGGTGTCGTGAAGTGCTTCAGCACAGCCCGATGGCGCTGCGTTGTCTGAAAGCCGCACTGAATGCCGACTGTGACGGACAGGCAGGATTGCAGGAACTGGCAGGCAACGCCACCATGCTGTTTTATATGACCGAAGAAGGTCAGGAAGGCCGTAATGCGTTCAATGAAAAACGCCAGCCGGACTTCAAAAAATTCCCGCGCAACCCGTGATTTGTCACTACTGAGCGGTCAACACAGAACCGTACATAGAAACAAGGTGTGAACAGGATGACGCGTTCAGCCAGTCTGTATCGTTACCGGTTGCCAATGGACACTGGGGTGATCCTGCGGGGCAGGCGGTTAACCGAGCGTATCGGCTACATCGCCGAGCTGAGGGAGGGCGCGCGCATCGGGCGCGGGGAAATCGCGCCCTTGCCAGGCTTCAGTGTGGAATGTGCCGATCAGGCCGGACAACAGAGCCTCCACGCGCTCAAACGCTGGGTGGCCGGACAGGACATCATGGCCTGTGCCCGGTGGCCGTCTGTGGCATTCGGACTGTCGATGGCGGCATTGGAACTGCAAGGCGAACTACCGATCACTGCTAGATACCAGACGGTGCCCTTGCTGAGCCATGAGTCAGTGAACGCCGGGGCGGAAGGCGCTGCCGCAAACCTCAGCGTGCCAGCGGATTGTCGACTTGCCAAACTCAAACTGGGCCGTGGTTCGCCGCAACAGGATGCCGTTAATGTCAGTGCCTTGCTGAAAGCGCACCCGTCGCTGATGCTGCGGCTGGACGCCAACTGTGCCTGGTCGCTGCCGCAGGCGCGTGAGTTCGCCCGCCATCTTGCGCCTGACCATGCTTCGCGGATTGCCTTTATTGAAGAGCCTTGTCAGCGACCGGCCGACAGCCTGACTTTCAGCAAAGAAACCGGCCTCGCGCTGGCGTGGGATGAAACCTTGCAAGCTGCCGTCAGGCAACCTGGCTTCACTTTGGATACGGATTTCCGGCTGGATAGCCTGAGCGGTGCCAACACCCTTGTCATCAAGCCCACCCTGATCGGCTCTGTGCAGCGCTGCATCGCCCTGATCCGTCAGGCACAACAAACCGGGACAAAGGCGGTGATCAGTGCCAGTCTGGAATCCAGCCTGGGATTAACCCAGCTTGCCCGCCTGTCTTGCTGGCTGCTGCCCGGCAGTGTACCGGGCTTAGATACCCTCAGCCTGTTTCGCAGCCAGCTTGAACTTACCTGGCCGGGCAGCACTCTGCCGGTTAAGCCATTACAACAACAGACACGGGTATGGCACTCATGAAGGCGGACAACCTCTGTCAGCCTTGCCTCTGGCACACCTGGGCCAGCACCCGGCCTGAAGCTATTGCGCTTGTGACGGCAAAGAGTGAGTACACCTGGCAAGCACTGGTTGAGCGAATTCACCGGCTGGCACGAGTGCTCACCGCTCAGGGGGTGAGCGAAGGTGATGTGGTGACTGTGGTCAGCAACAACTCGCCGGATGTGGTGATGCTCCATCTGGCTTGCATCCAGCTGGGCGCGATCACAGCCCTGACGATGCCGCAGCCCTACCAGCTAATTCAGGAAAATCTGCGTGTGTTGTATGGCGAGGGGCAGCGACAGTTTGTGTGGAGCAGTGACTCAGCCATCAGCGGTTTTTCAGAACAGGACAGGCAGCGCTTATTCACAGACTGCCAGATACTGAACCTGCAAGCGCCGGTTGCTTCTTCGGCGTCGTGCCTTGCCCGCCGCGATGCAGGACGACGAGATGCAGAACAACGCGATACAGAACAACGTGACACAGAAAAAATAGCCTCGATTGTCTTTACCTCGGGCTCGTCCGGCGTGCCCAAAGCGGTCGCCCATACGCAGGAGCAGCATCTGGCCTCGGCCCGTGGTCTGCTGGCGGTTTTGTCGTTTCAGCAGCACGATTGCTGGCTGCTCAGTCTGCCCATATATCACGTTTCCGGTCTGTCGATTCTGTACCGCTGGCTCAGCGCCGGTGCCTGCCTGAAAATCGGCAGCGGTCAACTGGAACAGGACATTCAGGGGGCGACCCATGCGTCGCTGGTAGCCACGCAGCTCAAGCGACTGCTGGATCACCGCCAGCCACTGCAGCTCAGCCATGTGTTACTGGGCGGCAGTGATGTGCCTTTGCCGCTGTGTCAGCAGGCCAGAGACAGTGGTATTGAAACCTGGCTGGGTTATGGCATGACAGAAGCGGCATCGACGGTGACGGCCAAACCGACAGACGGCATCGCAAGCGCCGGGCGTGTGTTGCCAAACCGTCAGGTTCAGTTGAGAAACAAGCGGATTTATATCGCCGGTGATACCTTAGCGAGCGGTTACTATTATCAGGGCCTGCTTATTCCGCTGGTGGATGAACAGGGCTGGTTTGATAGCAAAGATGTCGGTCAGTGGGTCGACGGTGAACTCCGCATCACAGGCCGTGCCGATAACCAGTTTATTTCCGGCGGCGAGAACATCCACTGCGAAGAAATTGAAGCCGTGCTTAACCGTCATCCCGACATCAGGCAAAGTTTGGTGATCCCTGTTCACAGCGCCGAATATGGCGCCCGCCCGGTTGCCCTGATCGACAGCGCCAGCGATCTGTCAGCCCTGCAGCTGCCTCTCTGGCTGGCAGATAAACTCACCCGCTTCAAAATCCCCGATGCGTTCTTCCCCATGCCACAACAGCCACAAACCGGCATCAAACTATCGCGAAAGGCCATGAGAGAGTGGTTTTCTGACAATCAAAATGAATACCAGCTCATGAACGCCCCTGAAAATGTTAAGTGACCGCTGTCGCTTTTTCACCAGCACCTGCGACGCTGAACTTCAGGGTAGATCATTAAGCGCGATAAAAACCCAGAATATCAATTGGGTCGTATAAGGTGTTTACGCAAGATACAGGGCAGTGAGTCGTATCACTTACTGATGGATCTATATAATTAAGTAAAAATAGTTAATATAAATCAGTGGATTAAGCTGGGTTTTGTTGAGGTAATTATGAACTTTCACAGTCCATTAATTAGTTTGATACTGATTTCATAACAAGTAATAGTTTTGAACTAGATCTCTATGCAGTGTTGCTCATAATCATATAATTAATGGTTTACAGTTGCATATAAATGAGAGGTTCGCATGGAACAATGGGTTCAACGTCAAAGTGACAGAAAGCGTAGTTCAGACACTGGGCATGAATATTTATACAGAATCGATCAAAGTCGAATTATTAATTCAGTAGCATTCCGTCGACTACAATCAAAAACTCAGGTACATGGTGTCGGAGAAAGCGATTTTTTTAGGACCCGATTAACCCATTCAATGGAAGTCGCTCAGGTAGGTAACTCTATCACTCATCGTCTTAACTTTATTGCAAATCAAAGAGGTTGCTCAAGCAAAGACTGGGTAGCTCCTATTCCATTGATCGAAACGATTTGTTTAGCGCATGACTTGGGTCATCCTGCTTTTGGTCATAATGGAGAACGAACACTTAATTATTTTTTACATAATGACGGAGGTTTCGAGGGAAATGGACAAACCTTCAGAATACTAAGTAAGTTGGGAGAGTATTCTAGCGAATTTGGCTATAATCTTACGCGCAGGGCGTTGTTAGGTGTTATTAAATATCCGGTGCTTCATAGCCAGTTGAAGCATCAGTATCCTAGGCCTGAATTATCATCTGCCGCAGATATTAGCAAATGGTCTCCTCCAAAATGTATTCATGACACGGAAAAAGATGCGTTAGATTGGGTCTTAAGTCCTTTATCTGATCGAGACAAGGAACTATTTACTTCTGTAACTGAAGTGAAAGGTAAATTTAAATCTCAGTTTAAATCATTTGATACGAGTATTATGGAATGTGCGGATGATATTGCTTACGGTATTCACGACCTTGAGGATGCTTTAGTTATGCGCCTGTTACATCGAGATGAGGTGTGCGAAAAACTAAGTCATGAGCTTGAAGAATTATCTTTAATAGTTACCAAGCCTTGGAGTTCAACGAACAAAAACTATCTTTCAGCTAAATTATCTTCAGGTAGGTTAGAAGATACTAAGGCTGCTATCAGCAGTATTATAAATGTGTTGGTTCGTGGAACGACCATTAGTAAGCAAGATAAGTTTGAAAGTCCATTATTAGATTTTCAATGCATAATGGATAATGAACGTAAGGAAATTCTTGGTTCATTTAAAGACTTTGTTTATGAACAGGTTATATCTCAGCCTAGTGTTCAAACACTCGAGTTTAAAGGGCAAAAAGTCATTTCCGATTTATTTGTTGCTCTCAAATCGAAGCCGTATGCACTTTTACCAACAATTGTTCAAGAAAAAATAGTAGAAGATGCAAACATTGACCGTGTTATTGCTGACTATATTTCATCTATGACGGATACAGAAGCATGTAAATTGTACCAAAGACTCTTTACTCCAGAACAAGGTTCAATATTTGCTCCTTTAGTTTAAGTATGTAACAAATAAGGATAAGTGTCGCGCAGCGACACTTATCCGGATGTTGGACAAGCCCGCAGTGGCATTATTAAGGAAATAGCCTGGTTGAGCGCTCGGTTGCTTTCTGTGGTTTGGTTGGCACAGGTAACTGCCATATCGACAGGCTGAGCGTCATCAACAGGATAGTCAGTCACAATCCCAGGGAAAAATACAGGGATGTATTTTTAGGTTGTCGGTGCAAGGAGCGCCTACAACCGGCCGGACAGCACCAAAGAATTTAACAGGTATTTCTGGGCACTCTCTGAGTCAGCATAGAGTGTCTGGCGCACAAAGCATAATGCTGAGAAGGCGCTGGCTTTAAGCGCTATATACAAACTGCCCTGCTTCCTGGCACTGACTGTCGTAAAATGGTTTTGTGCATCAACACCTTGCCTTGATGAGCTTCTCTGTGGATACTGAAACTGTGTTTGGCTAAATCAAATCAATGCCATAGACAGGTTTTGACATGGTGGTCTCCGGTAATTCCGTAGTCAGACTTACCGAGTGTGGCAGAGCCTGATGAGGGAGCATGTCATTCCTTAGGCTTCAAGGAAGAATCAGTGGAAATTAATCTAAGAAACGCAGTACAAGCAGATGTTCAGCAAATAGCGAAAATCCATGTTAGTTCGTGGAAAGCAGCTTTTGATGGATTAATGCCAGATAATTATATTAACGGTTATACTCTTTCGTCTCGTGTAGAGGAGTGGCAGAAAACAATATGTACCAATGCCGAGAAAGTAGTTGTTGCTGAGTGTGGTGAGGTAGTTGTTGGTTTTATGTCTTATCGTATCCATCCTGAGAACTCAGAAACTATAGAACTTAGTAAGCTCTACCTATGTCCCAGTGTCTATGGGCAAAGGCTAGGAAGCAGGTTTATGAACCATCTAGAAGAAGAATCTCAAGCTCAGGGAATGAAGGCTATTCACCTATATGTGCTCGACACTAACGAAACGGCAATTCAGTTTTACTCTAAACATGGTTTCCAGTTCTCAGATGGTTGTATGTCTGAAGAGTTTGAAGGAACAACAATCATCGATCTACTGATGACCAAGCGAGTTTAAGGCAGATTCGCAACGTTTGGTATTTTTGGTTTGAATCGACATTAGTATTTTCGGAACAATGGTTTAGGTCAGGTGGCAGCGTTGCTCACTACTTAACGCGGCTACATGGACTCTCCCGGTTGTCAGCAATCGCGTCAGGTAATGAAAGGGACTGCCGTGTTACATTCGGTCTGTTCACTGACGATCACAGCTCGTGCGCCATGAAATGCATTGTCCACAGATATCGGTTGCCTTTTTTGGCAATTCTTCCAAGCCAGGCAGCAAACGTCTCAAGGAGTTTTTATCGCGTTATTGTTTTGTGGGTCAGCACTTTGCCTTGATGATCCTCGCCGTGGAAACTGAATTAATGCTTGGCTAAATTGATGCCATAGACAGATTTTGACATGGTGGCCTTCGGCGATGTCGTCATCAGGCTGACACAGTGTGGCAAAGCCTGATAAGAGGAGTTCATGCGATTCATAATGTACAAGGAGAAATACAGATGAGCCTTAAAGAACACTTTACATTGCTGGCCGCCTACAACCAAAGCATGAACACAAAGGTTTACGAGGCTGCGAGTCGTTTAGATAAAAAAGAGCTGACCAAGGATCGTGGCGCATTTTTTGGCTCTGTTTTCGGTACTTTGAATCACATTCTTGTGGGCGATATTATTTGGCTCAAGCGATTTTCCTCGCATCCGTCCTGCATGTCCTCTTTACGTGAGGTCGTCAATCTTCCCAACCCGAGTAGCTTGGATCAGATACTTTTTGAAGATTTCACTGCTTTATCCGAACAAAGATCTTGGTTGGATTGTCAGATTGTCTGTTGGGTAGATGAACTCACTGGGACAGATTTGGATCTCTTACTTAGTTATCACAATACCAAAGGCATTTCTGCTAACAAACGGTTTTCAAGTCTGGTTCTTCACTTCTTTAATCATCAAACCCATCATCGGGGGCAAGTATCTGCTTTGCTTTCTCAGGCCGGTGAAGATATTGGTGTGACAGACCTCTTGGCGCTGATTCCTGAGGAAGCTTGTGTTTAACCGGTTGCAGTTGGCGTAAGAACTATCACTTTAAAAGCGAAATTGATGACGTTGTTTTTTCGTCAAGTATCTGTCCAAGAGCTTTACTTAGCGAGCGACAACCAGCTTCAATCCAGATAATAACGTTGGCACATCTGCAGAAGGGCCGAGGATTGTTGAGAGTGCTATTTTTTGTGGATTAGTACCTTGCCTTGGTAGTCTCCAGCTATTATGTAATCAGACTTTCAAGGTGTGGCAAACCTGAAGAGGGGAGTCTATATTATTCATTCTGCATTACTAATCTCACTTGTTTTGGAGCCATGATCATGACTGATGACAGAATGCTGCGAACCTCAAGAAACTTGCCTTTCACACCCAAGGAAGTATATAGCGCATTTGCATCGGCAGAGTTATTAGCGTTGTGGTGGGGGCCTGATGGCTTCACCAATACATTCGAGGTTTTTGAGTTTACTGCAGGGGGGCGCTGGAAATTCGTAATGCATAGCCCTGATGGAGCAGATTATCTCAATGACAGTTTCTTCAAAGAACTTGTGCCTGATACTAAAATTGTGATTCATCATGATTGCCCTCCAAATTTCAAGCTTACTGTTAGCCTGACTCCAGAAGGTGATGGTACGCGCTTAACTTGGGAGCAAGTTTTTGACAACGCTGAAACAGCGCACGCTGTAAAAAAAAGGGCAGGTTTAGCAAATGAGCAAAATATTGATCGTCTAACAACTGTGCTAAGAGAAGTCTCGAATTGACAAATAAGGCTATGTGTTGCGTAGCCGACATGTTATCTGGATGTTGAACAAGACTGTGCCGATATATTAAGAAAACCGCCGGGTTGAGCGTGAAAACTCAGAGATAGAAGCAACATATTTAGTGCGGAGAAGAATTACACGATCAGGGTCGTAAATTGTTATTACTGTTATTAATAAATACGGACTTTATGACGAACAAGAACAATGACAGAAAAGCAGGCGGAATCACGCTTTTGAAGAATGGGGAAATGCTTTTCTCCCAAAGATATCGGTAGGCTTTCGGCTATTGAAAAATCAGATGAAATGGTAATTAAGCACGATATCTTAACTTCTGATGCAAGCATTCATGGTGTATCTTTAGGTGATCATGCTTCAGGAAACTGTTCGTATGTGGCTTTACTAATGGAATTTTATTACATCACTGACATCCTTGTCGTGTCGGTGTTAAATACCATTAAGGATATCGAGAATGGAATTAATTCGAAAATTTAAAAAAAGAAGAGCAATCAAATCATATATAAAGAAACTTCCAAGTATGCTTAAAAGGGATTACAGGAAATCAAAAAGATATACCCCAAAACAGGTTAAAAGTACGATCGAGAGAGGCTACCTATCTGTCAGGGTAGGAGCATACTTTATTAAACCGAATCGGTAATTACGCTTATATATGCACTTTACGTTTTAATGCCTATAGAAATTAAGCCAAAAAATACTGAATGTTTGCATGATAGGCATTTGTTAACGTTTTTACAAAGTGTGCTCTCGCCCTGCACTATTGATGTCTTGTAACAGGCATCGCCAACCCACGTAAAATTATGCGGTGAAAAAGTTTTTTCAATTTTTATAAATTCCATGCATATTTCCTTTTTTATGATGATATTTATTTTTGCAGAATATTTTTAACCGCTTGTTCAATGTTAGGGTATTTGAATTCATACCCCGCATTGACGATTTTATGAGACACCAAATGTTGCCCATGAAAAGAATCGATAGCGTGATTTTTGCCAGCTTTTGTATTGGCAATGGCTTTATATATATCCTGCGAAGAAGCCGGTTGTGGTGCCACAGAATTATAGACACCATCTAAATTATGTTGCACCGCAAAGGCAAAAATGCCCGCCATGTCGTCCACGTGGTTCCACGGAAATGCATCTGGGCTTGATTGCAAAGCCAGTTGCGGATTCGCACTTACCGCACTTTCAAAAATTGGAAAAATACCACCATCTTTCCCAAGCACCAACGATACTCTTATTTTAGAAACGTGGCCAGCCATACCATCAGTTTTAAATTCATCTGCGGCAGCTTCCCAATCGATACATAATTGTGCATCAAAGTCCGTGCCTGGTTCTCCGTTCTCGTCGATTTCCATTGTTTTGTCGGTATAGCCATAGTAACCAATAGCCGATGCCGATACAAAGCCCGTCAGTTTTTGATTGCGTTCTTTTAATTTTTTCCGCAGAAAATCTGCCGCTCCAATTCTTGTCTCACGTACCAGTTGTTGTCTTTCGGGAGTGAGCGGTGTTCCGTCATTGAGTTTTGACCCAGAAAGATGAACGATATAATCTACATCATCCAATGCTTTTTCGTTTATCGTCCAGTTTTCTAGATTCCATTCGTATTCATTTGAAGCACGAGGCATTCTTGTTAATAATTTAATCGTGTAATTGCTTTCCAATTTTGAAATTAAATGTCTGGCAACAAAACTATTGGCTCCGGTTATCAATACTGTTTGTTTCATTCTGTTTCCTTTTGATTATTGCATAAATTTCGCTTAAAGATACGAAATATATACTATGATAGCATAGAATTATCAGGGCGGGATCGCACTTTGTTAAAGCTATTGATTTACCAAATAATGTAATGATCTAATAAGGAAAAATTTACTCGGTTTCTTTATATGTCACTTTTCCATCACCTGTCTTTAGTTGAACTGGAAATCGCGTCAAGAAACTGCGGCAGAAATGCGCCAAAGAAGAGTAATCCTTTGGGGTTCAATAAAGCGGCAAATAAACTCCGGCGAAAAGCGGCAGCAGGGCTGTCTACTTGCGTTTTTTTGAGTGTGTCTGAGGTGCAGGGTGAGAGCATACTAACTTTTTCATTCATATAACAAACACTTCGTGTATTTTTTGAACTAAAAGTTTTTATCTTCTCGGCAATTTTCGTAAAATTGGCCTAGATTTTAAGCTCGTTTACCACTTGAACAAGAAATAAACGAAGTATGCTCGCGCCCTGGCCTATCTGTGGTGTATGCATGTTACGGTATTGCTATGTTTTCAAACAGGAAAGACTTCGATCAGTTTCATCAAGAAATCGGCGAAAATTGCGATTATGATGCGATGCGTTGTGAGATAGGAGATATCTACTTTAATGGCAGCTCAGATTTCAGCGTCAGTGACATAACTTCGGCCTCATCAGATTCTGGTGGGGGTATTGATGCTGGAGGTTTTTCTGGTGGAGATAGCGGTGGCGGTGGTGGCGACTAAATATCGGGGGTAAAGATGGATGTAAGCTTAGGTTGTTGACGCCGGGAGCGCCTGTAAACGATCAGAAGCACCTGATTTAATTACAACAAATAAACAACCCGAATAATTGGCCGCTACAACAATATGCCACTGATTTAGTGGTGGTTTTCACTGGGCGATCACCGAATCATGGAGAAAGAAAATAGCAGTGCCGATTGATCTGGCTCAAGCGCTGGAGGCTGCATCAGAGGCGCGAGCCACATGGGATGAGACTAACTGGATATGCTGGATAGTTTCAGCTAAACAGGCGAAGGTCGGGAATGACAAGGACAGTCACGTTCAAGACAAATTGATGACGTTGTTTTTCGTTAAGTGTCTGCCCAAGAACTTTACGATCCGCGACACAACCCGTTTTCATCTGGATGACAACGTTGACTTGTATGCAAAATGACCGAAGACTGTTGAGTGTTCATGTCCAGGGCGACCGCATGAGTGCTTAGTTTTTCATCACCTGACAAAAACCAGCACTTAATACAGCCTCAAGCATTGATGTATTCATCATGCATCGCTTTTGTTTTCCGACGATGCTGAGCTTGGTTGGCACATGCAATTGCCGTATCGACAGGCTGAGTGTCATCAACAGGATAGTCAGCCACAATCCCAGGGAAAAATACATGGATGTATTTTTAGGTTGTCGGCGCAAGGAGCGCCTACAACCGGCCCGGACAACATCAGCAAAATCAAAGGCTTTTCTGGGCACTCTTTGAGCCAGCAAAGAGTGTCTGGCGCGCAACGTAGAATGTTGGACAAGGCGCTGGTTTTAAGCGCGACATACAAAGTGATTCAATGGGGCTGGAGGCTAAACTCACTCCCCCCAGCATAACTGTCTGCTAAAATACTATGTCGTTCGTTCAGGGAAAGTTTCATAGGGAGGTCATCAAATCATGGAAACAGAAAACAGCTGTGTTGAATTCGACGCGCAATTGCTTCGCCCCAGGGACTTGGGCGGGGACAGTGAGTGGGCTTTTGTTGTGTTGCCTCAGGAGGTAAGCGCAACGTTGCCAAGGCGTGGTCGTATCACTGTTTCAGGCACCTTAAACGGTAACAGTTTCACTGTTTTGCTTGAACCGGATGGCAAGAAAAGCCATTGGCTGCGTATCGACCGGGCTCTGCTGGCGGCTTCAGGTGCCAGTATTGGTGACACGGCACATTTCGAGATTTTCGCCGGGGAGGAACCTGAACCGGACGTGCCGGAGGATCTGGCTCAAGCGCTGGAGGCGGCACCTGAGGCGCGAGCCACATGGGATGCGACGACGACCATTGCCCGTGTAGACTGGATTCACTGGATAGTTTCGGCCAAGCAGGCCAAGACCCGCGTGAAACGCATTCATGACGCATGCGACATGCTTGCTTCGGGGAAGAAGAGAGTGTGTTGCTTTGACCCGTCAGGTTTCTACAGCAAAGCGTTCAGTGCGCCACAGGCTGAAGAGTAGAAAAACGGCATGTAACGTGTCGAGGCAGCACTGGTTTTTAAGTGCGATACACAAATCAGAACCAGATTTGGCACGTTTTACAGTGTAAATGAGATGGTTTACCTAACACAGGCATCCATGCCTGATACGTTGCTATTTGATTGACCGAGAAGCTGTGCGTTAACGGCGGAAGTGACGACCCCGTGATGAGCGCTCTTTATGGGCTGATGCGGCTTTGGCTTGCGACTTCAAAATGGATTCAACCGTCAGTGCCATTGGCTCTTTAGGCTTCAGGCCATGTGGGAAAGGGCGGGCGCGTGGCGGTAATTCATACTCTTCGCTCGTTGCGCGAGGCATACGCTTAAAGCGGTACAGGTAAAAGTTTTCCAGTTTCTCTCTTGCCCAGTCTGTTTTATTTAGATATTTCACACTGCTGGCAATCGAGGGGTTGACGTGAAAACAGTTAAACCGCATTGCTGTATCCAGAATGTCCCATCCGTAAAAATCGACCAGCTCTTGCAGTAAGGTTTCTAACTTAAGACCGTGCAATGGATTATTTTTTTGTAGTTCAATTCTTTCTTCATCTGTCATCATAACGCGTTCCTGAGTTTTTCACGTACCGGGGCTGGTTGGATTGGGTGGTATTCGCTCAACGCTTCAATTTAATACCAGAGCGGCACGAATGAGTAAGCTGTGCCATGAAGGTTGAGGGCACGGGATTCTAGCAGACTCGGCCTTGCTTCCCTATTATTATCGCTATTAATAGCAAGGATGGAGCAAACCTTTTCCAGTGCCAACTCGCAACAAGCTGTCTTAGCCACTCGTTTTTACAGCAGCGCTTCACCAGTGCCTTTCAGCACTTTTTCAACCACACGCACCACTTTAGAGGTGGTGTAAATAACATCGGCAATCTTGCTGGAATCGTGTTTGGCCTTTTTGGCCAGCGACGTCAGGGTGATAAGGTTCGTCACCGCACTTTGGGTACGCGCAACGCCCAGATCGGGTAATGCCAGTGCTTCGCTGAGTTGGGTCAACAGCAGGTTGATGTCTTGCTGTAATTGCAGCGCCTGATCATAATCCAGCGTGATTTCTTTCACCTTGCGCAGCTCATTGATAGCTTCAGCCAGGTAGTTGCCCAATGGCTTGTCGATCATCTCACCCCTCCTCGCAAACAAGTTGATCATCTCTGAGCGCAAAGCCGGTTTCGCAGCTACCCAGCAGAGTGTTCAGTGATGAATAATGTCGGCCGGTTTCGCTGAGCTCGCCTGCAATACGGATGAAGGCTTTACCGCTGAACTCGTTGTTAGCGACCAGTTCGGAAATCGCGTGGTGCTTCTCTTTCAGTGTCTGCGTAGCTTTGGCTAGTTGCTTGAAGATCAGCGCTGTGGAGGCGATATCCACTGAGCGCTGAGTCAGGCTTTCAATTTGCGCGATCACTGCCTCATGGCTGAGCTTTCCCTGTGTTTTCATGATGTTGAAGCGACGGATATCGGTACTGAGCATATCCCGGCGTTCCGACAGCAGGGCGGCGTACAGTCTGCCGGAGGACAGGCGCTGGCTGATGGTATCGCAGATAGTGCTGATGGTCGGGTCGGCCCTGATAATGATATCTTTCAGGGCTTTGCGCCGCTGAGATTCTGCTACCGTGGCGCCTATCCCTGCGATGGCAGATGACAGTATGTGGAAGGTGTCATCGCTGGCATCCAGCAGGGGGGTATTGGTCAGGGCAAGATACTGTTTGTTTGCTGAGATCAGCGAACCGCTTAGTTTGGCAGCGGCAAAGTCAATGTCGCTGCGGTATTTGGCGTCTGCCAGTTCGCTGAGGGCCTGGCTGTAGTCTTGCAGGGAACGGTTCAGGGCGTATAGCGCGAACTGTTGTTGAGTAATATCGGCATAGGTTTTTGCCTGTTGCGTCATCCGGTCGGAGGTCAGCAGAGTGCTGGGGCGTTCCAGTTCCAGCGCCAGTGTGTTGGTGGCCCGTTTTGTCTGTAAGGTTTTGGTTTCCTGCATCATGTCGCCCAGCTGGCTGGTGAGCAGATTACTGGCTTGCGCATACAAACCAACATCATTACTGGTATTCTGGCTGCAGGCAGAAAGAAAAAGCAGGCCAGCAGTGATGATACTCACTCTTGCAGCGCTAGCTCGGACGGGCATATGAAATTCCAATGACAATATAAAAACGTATATGCATAACATAAATGCTATTGGTTGAGTATTCCCGCCAATTAGGGTTCGGGCGAAGGGAAATGTGCAGCGGGTAACAGTTTCGCTTTACCTTCCACTGGGGGGAAGCTTTAGTCTGCCTGTTGTGTGCTGCAATGATTGTGACTTTGGAGGTAACAGTGGGATGTTGTAATCAGCCGCCTGATGGCGGCAGTGGTAATATCGGTTTGCTGGTGAAAACCGTACTGGTTATGGCTGTCGTGATTGCGCTATTGGCCGCGATTTTTGGCTGAGGGGTGTCAATTGATACCTTGCTGCCGATGTGCGATATGACTGCATACGATAGTCGATGCGGTTGACTCATGATTGAAAATTGCGTATTTTGCGACCGAATTATGTTTTTGGACCACTCTGCAATGTTTTACATCCTATTCAAGAATTTTGTCAGGCGACTGTGCTCCGCGCATTAACACGATGAAGTGTTGCTCGGAGCTGAATGTCTTCTGAATCTTCATCAGATATAGCCGTCATTCCCTGATCCTTCAGGGGAGTTGTCTGTATCTGATGAATGCAGAGTACAGGCCGACGATGACCTTCATCGTCGGCCTTTTAGTTTCTGACCGAGAATCAGTCAGTAGCTAGTTTCAAGATTGCTTGAAGCGAGGGGCCGGTATGCCTTATACCGCCCCTCGTTTTTTTATGGATGTAATACAATGAGTTTACTCACAATTCAAAATCTGACTTACCACATCGGCGATAAAACCCTGTATCAGCAGGCCGGTTTCACTCTGTTTCCCGGCGAGCATATCGGGGTGACTGGCAAGAATGGGGTGGGGAAGAGTACCCTGCTGAAATTGCTGCAATCCGAGTTGCTGCCCGACAGCGGTGACATTCTCTGGCAGCCCGCCGTGCTGGTCGGCTATCTGGATCAGCATGCAGAATTGGATCCCCAGTTGACGGTACGTGGTTACCTGCAATCGGCATTTGCCGATTTGTACACACTGGAAGCTGAAATGATGGCCATTTACGCCTGCCCGGAGAAAAGTGCCCGCGACAGTTTTCTGACCCGTGCCGCAACGATTCAGGCGATGCTGGAAAGCCAGTCCTTTTATGTCACTGATCACAAAATAGAGGCGGTGGCTGAAGGGTTGGGGATTACCCAGTTCGGCATGACAACGCCGCTCGGCGCTTTGAGTGGTGGTCAGCGCCACAAAGTGATGCTGGCAACCCTGCTGTTGGTATCGCCGGATGTGCTGTTGCTGGATGAACCGACCAACTACCTTGATACCGTGCATGTCGACTGGCTGGCTGATTATCTGACTGGCTTTACAGGCGCCTTCATGGTGGTGTCACACGATAAGGCTTTTCTGAACCGGATTGCGACCGGCATCTGCGATATCGACAGACAACAAATCCGCAAATACAAGGGTAATGTTGAGAAAGCGATGGCGCAGAAAGCCAGCGACGATGCGGCTCATGCCAAGCAGTATCAGGCCCAGAAAAAGCACATTGATAAGCTGGAGCAGTTCATTGCCAAAAACGGCGCTGGCGTCAATGCGAGCATTGCTAATGGCCGCAAGAAACAGCTGGCGCGGATTGAGCGCATGGCAGCGCCGGAGTCAGAAAAAGCGGTGTCGTTTTCGTTCCGGGCTGCGGCACTGAGTGCCCAGACTGTGCTGGCGGCTACCGGGCTGGAAATCGGCTATACCCGCTCTTTGCTGCCTCCGATGAATCTGAGCCTGCAGCGCGGTGAAAAAGTCGTGATTGCCGGATTCAATGGCATCGGAAAGTCCACCCTGCTGAAAACCCTGGTGGGCGAGCTGGCAGCGATGTCTGGTCAGTTGGAATTATCACAAGGGCTCAAGCTGGGCTACTTTGAGCAGGAACTGCACTGGCCGTTTCAGGATGCCACGCCCGTGAATCTGGTGAAGTCAGTTTGTCCCGGACTGGATGACAAAGCGGCCAGGCAGCATTTGGCGCGCTTCGGCCTGTCCGGCAAGCTGGCCTTGCAGCCTGTCGGCTCGCTCAGCGGAGGAGAACAGACCAAAGTGAAGCTGTGTCGTTTAGCATTGCAGCCGGTAAATCTGCTGGTGCTGGATGAGCCGACCACCCATCTGGATGCCACGGTGAAAGCGGCGCTGAAGCAAGCGCTGATCGACTTTAGCGGGACTGTCATCATGGTGTCGCACGAGCGGGATTTTGTCGCTGGATGGCCGGACCGGGTGGTTGATATTCAACCTGCCGGTAAAATTGAAAAAGCAGCACTGGCTTAAGGTGAGAACAGTAAGATGAAGTTTGTTTTGTTTTTTATTGCATTTCTGGTTGGCGCCGATGAATTGATGTTGGGGCCAATACTGGCCCCTATCGGTAATGATCTGGGGGTTCCGCCAGAACGCATCACTTTATTTATTACCGCTTATAGTGTGGCGTTAGCCGTAATAGCGCCTTTACTCGGTGCATACTCTGACCGTCGCGGACGCTTAGCTGTGATGATTCCGGCGTCTGTTCTGTTTGGTCTGGCTTCTGTTGCGACTGGGCTGGTGGAGACGTTTGAAGCTGGAGTTGTGACGCGTGTTGTCACGGGACTGGCCAGCGCCGGGATGTTGCCTATTGCCTTTGCGCTTGCTGCAGACTCAGGAGGGGAAGATGCCATGAAGAAGATTGCCTGGGTACAGTCGGGTCTGACTCTGGGAATGATTGCCAGTCCGGCACTTGGCGCGGTACTGGCTGAAACATTGACTTGGCGGGCCGCGTTTGTCGTGTTGGGAGTCTGTGCCTGGCTTGTGGCTGTTTCGCTGGCGTTTGTATCAGTCAGACAGCCACACCGGGCTGAGCAACCGGCGACGGGGAACGAAGACGTTTCTGTTAATGTCTGGTCGATCCCCGGCGCCGCAGGTGCCTTGTTAGCGATGTGCTTTGGTTTGGGGGGCGGAATTGGATTGTTTAATCTGGTAGGTCAGCATTTGCGCGATACGCAGGGTCTATCCATGTGGAGCGTCGGCATTGTGTATGCTGTGCTTGGTGTGATCAGTGTCATAGGCAATGTGCTTATGCCTCGTGTGACCGGACGGCTGGAAAGTGGACGTCAGACAATGCGCATAGCGCTGAGTGTCTGTGTGGTTGTCAGTGTCTGGTTTTATCTTTCGCCGGCGGAAAATCTGATCGCGCTTATTCCGTTGTTGTTGCTTTGGGCTTTGGCTGGTGGCGTTGGTTCTCCGGCGTTGCAAAGCTATATCTCGGAGCTGTCAGTGGTACATCGCGGTGTTCTGATGTCACTGGCTATGACGATGATGCATTTGGGCGTGGCGATCTGGTCTGGTATTGCTGGTGCTGCGTATAGCACCGGGCAATACAGTATGGCGTTGCTGGCAATTGCGCTGTTTGGGATAGCGATCATCGTCCTGCAACCAGTCAAAATCAAGCATAGTGAATGAGCCGGAGAGAGGCGTAAAGTCATGTGATTCCCTGCCCCGCACAGTCATCATTATGCGGGGCAGGGATGATCGGGGACTAGGGAATTACGCCCATCCGGACAGGACAATTTTTCCTATCATTGTTCCTTGCTCTACTATGGCATGGGCTTGGCGCAGGTTCTCAGCGTTGATCGGTGTCAGGTGCTCCTTCATGGTGGATTGCAGGGTATCGGCATCAATCTGCTTGCTGATCTGATTGAGCAAATTACCCTGCTCGGCCATATCATGGGTTTGATACATGGAGCGGGTAAACATGAATTCCCAGACGAAACCGGCACTTTTGCTTTTTAACGGTTCCATATCCAATGGCATATCACTTTCGACAATACTGCAAATCATGCCCTGGGGTTTGATGACTTGCGTCATGGTTGCCCAGTGGCCGGCTGTGTCATTGAGGCAGAAGATGTAGTCCACTGCCGGGAAGCCGAGTTCAGCCAGTTGTGCCGCCATATCCTGCCTGTGATTGATGGTGTGATCGGCGCCCATCTTATGGCACCAGTGCTGGGTGTTTTCCCGTGATGCCGTTGCGATTACCGTCAGCCCTGAAATCTGGCTGGCCAGTTGAATTGCTACAGAACCGACACCGCCAGCACCACCAATGATCAGCAGGCTTTGCTGATCCTGTGTGCCTTTGGGGTTGATATTGAGCCGGTCAAATAATCCTTCCCAAGCGGTGATACTGGTCAGAGGGAGTGCGGCCGCTTCCGCCATCGACAGTGATTGCGGTTTTTTTCCGACAATGCGTTCATCAACAAGCTGGTATTCGCTGTTGGTGCCGGGGCGAGTGATATCGCCAGCATAGAATACCTCGTCACCAACGGAAAACAGGGTGACGTCTTCACCGACAGCGACGACCGTCCCTGCAGCGTCCCAGCCCAGAACACGAGGCTGTGGTTCAATTTTGTCTTTGGGGGCTCTTACTTTGGTATCAACCGGATTGACCGAGACGGCTTCCACCCTCACCAGAATATCCTTGCCTGATACAGCCGGTGCTGAGAGTTCGACATCCATCAGGCTGTCCGGGTTTGATACAGGTAAATAATGGGTCAGTGCGACAGCTTTCATTGGGGGTTCCTCAAGCGTGTTGGTTGTAATAAGGATAATCGGTGTAGCCGGTTTCATTTCCGCCAAACAGGGTGGTGGGATCGGAAATGACATTCAGCGGTAATTGATGCTGCAAGCGGTAGGGCAGATCGGGGTTGGCCAGGAACGGGCGGCCGAAAGCAACCATATCGACCAGGCCAGCCTGCAGTAACTGGTGAGCCGTTGCATGAGTATAGTTACCTGCCACCATGATGCTGCCTGTAAACATCTCTCTCAACGCTGTCCGGAACTGAGGTGACACCTGAGGCGCGTCATCCCAGTCTGCTTCGGCCAGGTGAATATAGGCAATGCCGAGCCGCTGGAAGTGTTTGGTCGCTTCTAAAATGGCTTCTGTTACTGAAGGATCATTCATGCCCCGCTGAGTAATGAAAGGCGCAAGCCGGATCCCGACATTTTCGGCACCAACCGCCTTGCAGACCGCTTCAACAATCTCAATAGCAAAACGGATGCGATTTTCAATTGAACCGCCATACTCATCGGTTCGATGGTTGGATGTACTGCGCAGGAACTGGTCGATTAAATAGCCATTTGCAGCATGAATTTCCACCCCGTCGAAGCCGGCTTCGATGGCATTGATTGCTGCCTGACGATAGTCTTCAATGATAGCCTGGATCTCATGATGCTCCAGCGCTCGGGGAACAGGGCAGTCCTGCATGCTGCCTACGCCGTCTTCATCAACCACCCAGACTTGTGCGTCAGGTGCAATGGCTGAAGGTGCAACAGGTTGGCCGTCGTCGTGAAATGACGGATGTGACATCCGGCCGACATGCCAGAGCTGTGAATAAATTTTACCGCCTTTAGCATGGACGGCCTGCGTGATAAGGCGCCAGCCCTGTATTTGTTCAAAGGAAAAGATACCGGGTGTGAAAGAATAACCTTTACCCTGCGGTGAAATTTGTGTGGCTTCAGTGATAATCAAACCCGCACTGGCACGCTGGGCATAGTATTCAGCCATCAGACGATTGGGAATATCACCGGGTTGGGTAGTGCGGGATCGTGTCATTGGGGCCATTGCAATCCGGTTGGGAAGCACAGCAGCACCAAGTTGATGTGGTGTGAACAGTAGTGAATCTGACATCATGAATCTCCGTGGGTCATCGTACATTCATCAGAATGATGTACGAGTATTGGGTTCAGTCATAAGACATTTACAGTGTATTGATTCGGAAAATATTTATAATTAGCGTAAATACGAAAACATACTTCATAAAAGCTGAATAATATGGCAAAAACAGACGACATGGCCTTGTTTGTTCAGGTGGTGAAATCAGGTGGACTGGCGGCTGCAGGGCGTAAGCTGGGGTTGTCGCCTGCCAGTATGACCGCCAGGATGAATCAGCTGGAACACAGATATCAAACCCGTTTGCTGAACAGAAATACCCGGCATATTTCAATGACTGAAGCGGGCTATCGATTTTACGAGGCTTGTCTGAGAGTCGTGGAAGAAGTGGAAGCCGCTGAAGCGGTATTAACGCAATGTGAGGCGGAACTGTCAGGTTCCTTGCGTATTACTGCGCCATCCGATTTTGGCAGGCAATATGTGGCGCCGGCATTGGCGGCGTTTTCAGAGGCCCATCCTAAGGTTGCGCCGCATCTGTATCTGACCGATGGCATGGTAAAACTGGTGGATGAAGGCATAGATATTGCCATCCGGCTGGGCAACTTGCCTGACAGCAACCTGATTGCAAAGTCGTTAGTACAAAATCGCCGTGTGGTGTGTGCATCGCCGGCTTACCTGGCGAAAGCGGGGCACCCGGAGCACCCCAATGATCTGCTTCATCACAGATGTTTAGTGATGGAGTGGGCCGGACAGATTATGAATGAGTGGCACTTTGTCACTGATAATGGCCCCATAACGGTGGAAGTTGAACCGGCGATGATTTGTACCGATGGAGCCTTGGTACGTCAATGGGCTGTGGAAGGCTATGGTATCACGATGAAGTCCTGGTGGGATGTTCGGCAGGATGTGCTGGACGGCCGGCTACAGGTGCTGTTTGATGATCAGGTCAGAGGATTGAGTCTCAGTGATACCGATTCAGTGGCGTTACAGCTTGTTTATCCCGGTCGGAAATTTCAGCCAAGGCAAGTTAACGCCTTTTCGCAGTTTCTGATGGACTGGATGGAAAAATGAAAAGACTTCCCTAGCGTACGCTTCAGGGAAGTCGCCACAGTGATTGTCTTGTCCTCAGGCAACAGAAACCTGCACATGGCAACCTTGCCGGTAGAGCATCTGCATCAGCAGGCCTGCGGCCAGCACTATAACGCCCATAATGACAAAACCCATTTCGGTGATCTGCAGGTAGCTTAATGCCGCAATCAAGACATAACTCAGGCTCTGGCTCAGGGTCGAGAATAATTTCAGACCGCCTTCTATCCGCCCGCGCTCATGCACATTAACTTCGTGGTTGAGCTTATTGGTGCGGGCGATACGGTTTAAGGCGTTGAAAAAGCCCAGGATCACGGTGAGAGAGACCAGTACAACCGGCGTTAACCAGACGGCCATGATAATCAGCAGGCTCCCCATGATTATCACGGAGTACATCATGGCTTTTTCATGGCTGATGCGTGCCAGCAAACGCGTTACCAGCAGGCCGGTAAGCAAGGCGCCGATGCCATAGCTCAGCGACCAGGACGCAAACCAACTGCCACTGATGTTGTGCTCAGAGAAATACACAGGTACCAGTTTCGCCAGATAGGTGAGCATAGGGTAGGTCAGGCAGGATAACGCCAGAAACAGGTAGAAAGCGGGCTGGCGGGTAAAGATGGTTCTGCTCTCTGCCAACTGTCTGAAAAACGCCTGAGGTTGACTGGATGACAGCCGGCGGCGATACGGTGTCAGCCAGTAGCTCAGCGCGGCAATGCCAGAGGCCAGCGTTGCCAGCAAGGCGAACTCGCTCATCGACCAGGATGTCAGCAGCACTATGCCCGCCGCCCCGGCACTCAGTGTGGTCAGTTGTATGACGACTTCCTGCTGACCCGTCACTCTGGCGTAGTCTGCCTTGTCATAGTTTTCCTGAGTGAAGGCATTATTGGTGCTCCAGGCGACATCGTTGGTCAGCCAGAAAATCAGTTGCGCCAGTGCCAGCAACCAGATGGAATCGGCCTGAAACCGGAAGGCGATCAGTACAGACAGTGCGGTCAGCGACTGAATAACCTGGATGACTATCAGAATGGCTTTGCGAGAATGTCTGTCAATCAGCGTGGCGGTGAAAGGGGTGGCGATAAACGACAAGGCAGTGCAAGTGAGCGAGACAGCCGCCACGAAGACTCCCATGTCGCCCTGATTCAGCATGATCCAAGGCAGTGCCAGCATGAACATCCCGGATGAAATACCGTCAAAAAAGCGCCCGGTGAGATAAGTTGCAGTGCGTGACATCCGTGTTTCCTTATTCTTTATTGTTAAGTGATGGGCAGAGCTTAAAACCTCAAGTAAACTTGAGGTCAAGAATAAAATACAAAATATCAGCATGTAAGGATTGGCGATGGAAATGACAGTCGGACAGGTCGCTGAACGCTCCAATGTAAAAGTGTCTGCGTTACATTTTTACGAGCAGAAAGGACTGATTCAGAGCTGGCGCAACGCAGGTAATCAGCGCCGATATGATCGCAGTGTGCTGCGCCGGATTGCGGTGATTAAAACCGCGCAGCAGCTGGGAATGTCGCTGGAGGAAATCGGCGAAGCGCTGTCTCATCTGCCGTTGGATCACGCACCGACACAGAAAGAATGGCAGGCAATGGCGAACTTATGGCGGCATCAGCTTGATGAACGAATAATCAAATTACAAAAACTCAGGGATTCGCTGGGCGATTGTATCGGTTGTGGCTGTCTGTCACTGAACCGGTGTCAGCTTCGTAACCCCGATGATACGCTGGCAGATGAGGGTCATGGCGCGGTGCTGCTTGAACATCCGCGCTGAAACATTGTGGCTTAGTGGTTAAGGTTACAGGACGCGCGCCAGTTTCTGGCTGAAAAAATCGACCGCTGCCCTGATTTTCGGCACCTGATAGCGGGGCGTGTAATACAGCAGATATAGCCCCAGGCGCTCGGCAGACAGGCAGACCGGTGCAGGAAGGTCGACCTTGATGAGTTTGCCTTCGCCCCGGTCTTCGAAGGTTGACCAGTCTGGCAGCAGCGCCATCACTTTTCCTGCCATCATCAGCTCACGAATATAGCGGCCGGAATTGGTTACAACATACGGCTCCAGTTCCAGAGGCAGCCATTGCCCTTCTCTGACGATCCCCCACTTTAAAATGTGCTTTGGACTCCGATAGTAAGCAAGATGGTGAGCGTGCAGTTCAGTATGATCAGTTGGCAGGCCATATCGCTCAATGTACTGAGGTGTCGCGCACAGATGTGGCGTGTTATCGCATAACCAGCGTGCGTGAATACGTTCATCCGGCAGATATCCGCCACGAATAGCGATATCAATTTCGGCTTTCGACAGATCGGTCAGGCGGTCTGACACATCGATATCAAGTTTGATATCAGGATACAGCGTCTCGAATTCACTCAGATGCGGCAGTACCTGACTGTCAAAGTAGTGGCTCATACAACTGATGGTCAAAATGCCCGACGGGGTTTGCTGATAGGTGTTCACCAGCTCCTCCGCCTGACGAATTTGCTCAAGGACCTGCTGACATTGTGTCAGGTAGGCTTTGCCTACTTCAGTCAGGTTGATGGTCCGCGTACTGCGTTTGATGAGCTCAGTGCCGAGCTGCGCTTCAAGCCAGCTCAGCTGCCGCGAGGCGCTGGAAACGGGAAGACGTAATTGCTTTGCGGCGCTGGAAATGCTGCCACACTGTAATGTGGTGACGAACACTTCCATGGCTTTGAGTTTATCCATGTTTATTTTCCCATTTCACGCAAAAGTGTTTCTTTAATTTGCGGTCTTATTTTCATTTTCAGCAAGAGTTAGAGTGTGCCTCAAGACAACGACAGGAACAAGATCATGAATTACAGTGCCATTCTTCTGAAAAAACGCCCAGACATCACCATCACGTCAGATATTTTTGAAAAAGTGTCTAAGCCAGTGCCGGAAATCGCTGAGGGCGAGTTTCTGGTCAAGCAAACCCATATGTCACTGGACCCGGCCATGCGCGGCTGGATGAGTGCTGATCGTGAAAGTTATATTCCGCCTGTGGAGCTGGGAGAAGTGATGCGCTCAAGCGGCATCGGTGATGTGGTGGAATCCCGCCACCCGGATTTTCCGGTGGGAACCCGTGTGATGGGTATGATGGGCTGGACGGAATATTTTGTTGCCAAAGGCGGTTTGTCGCCAGTGCCGACCAGTGTGCCGCAGGAAGCTCTGCTCTCTGTGGTTGCGCTGCCGGGCGTGACGGCCTATCACGGCTTGTATGAAGTGTTGAAACCGCAGGCGGGACAGACACTGGTAGTGACTGGCGCAGCAGGTTCAGTGGGATCTATGGTTGGCCAGTTAGCGAAGCTGGAAGGCGTGACAGTCATCGGTGTGGCTGGCAGCGATGAAAAATGCCACTGGCTGACAGAGACACTGGGTTTTGATGCCGCAATCAACTATCACGATGAGGATTTTGCTGCCAAGCTGGCAACCACCGCCCCCAACGGCATTGACTTATTCTTTGAAAATACCGGCGGTGTTGCACAGCAGCACATTTATCAACGCATGAACGCCCATGGTCGTGTGGCTGTCTGCGGCATGATCGCCGATTACAACACCGCGACACCGCAACCTGGTCCGAACTGGATGAATATTGTGCGTAAACGACTGATGATTCAGGGCTTTACCATGCCGGACCATTTCCATCGGTTTGCGGAATACGGTCAAAAACTGGCAGAGTTGATGATGGCCGGCAAGCTGCAGTATCGTGCTCATACCCTGCAGGGTCTGGATAGTGCCATTGAAGGGATTAACCTGCTGTTCTCCGGTGAGAATAAAGGTAAGTTGATCGTCGAGCTTTAAACGCTTTCACGGCCGTATCGATGGAAACGGCCGTGCTGTATGGCAGTGTCTGCGATTAGAATTTCATTTGATCGTTTCCGGGCCAATGGTAGACATATTCATCAACCACTGTACCGTCCGGTGCCTGCCAGGTTTGCGCACAATACTCTGTTCCCCCCATCCGCTGATAAAAACCTATGGCCGGCAGATTGGACGCCAGCACTTCCAGATACAGGCTGTCTGACTGAGCGTGCTCGGCCATAATCTTTTTTGCCGTCGCGAGAAGCTGCTTGCCAATGCCCTGTCCTTTTATTTCAGGGTTAACGTGCAGGCTATCGACCAGCGTGCCTAACTCAGGATGGGCATCCAGCTCTATGCAGATAAAGCCACACATTTTCCCGTTTTGTTTCGCAACAAGAATATGCCGCTGGCTCATGGGCTGAGTCAATCGCGAGTACCAGGTCTGAAATCTGTCTTGATGGATATCGTGCATCAGATATTGTTCTGACAAGTCGTTGCAATACACAGCCTGCCAGTTGCGAACATGCAGTTCGGTAATAGCGGAATGATCATCAAGCGTGGCGTAATCAATGGTTAGCATAAGGGACTTTTTCTCTTAACATACTGCTTTAAAAGTATTATGCATGAATGGCGTATCAGGGGAAGCTGGCAGCAAAATTTCACCTGTAACAGGGCGATAAAACCTTATCTGCCTCAAATTTTTGTTGCCTGCACCGTGATTTCATCCCGGTAATGAATAACACTGCTGGCGGCTGAAGTACTTTCAGGGATAAATGAAGCGATGATCAAAGCGCTTTATGAAAGCTATCAGTAAATAATGATAACGATAATGACGTGTACGAACAGAAAGAGAACACCACCATGTCGACAAAGACCATTCTGGTTGTGGATGACGATGTCGAAATCCGCGAGTTATTGCAGGAGTATCTGGTTAAATCCGGCTATGAGGTGATAACCGCAGAAGATGGCGTTGCCATGAAGAAACAGCTTGAAGCGCATACGCCCGATGTCATCCTGCTGGATGTGATGATGCCGGGGGACGACGGCTTTACATTGTGTCAGTTTGTACGGAAATCATCGGAAGTACCGATTATGATGCTGACAGCCGCTTCCGATGAAATGGATCAGATTCTGGGGCTGGAGATCGGCGCTGATGACTATATCGCTAAGCCATTCAGTCCGCGTCAGTTGCTGGCACGCATTAAGGCGCTGCTGCGTCGAACCCGCCCTGTGGCCGCGGAGGAGTTGGTACAGCCAACGGCATTACCGCGCGCTATCCGGTTTGGACACTGGCGTCTGGAGACTTTGTCTCACCGACTATATGACCTTCAGACAGAACAGGACTATGAACTGACGGGCGGCGATTTCAGTTTGCTGATGTTATTTTTATCCCGTCCCAATGAAGTGCTGGACCGGGACACCATTTCCAATGCTACCCGGGGCCGCGAAGCGCTGCCGTTTGAACGGGGGATAGATGTTCAGCTCAGCCGGTTAAGACAGCGGCTGGGCGACAGCGGTAAACATCCTAAATACATCAAAACCATGCGGGGTAACGGTTATATTTTTACCGCGCCAGTGACCTATGAAAATTAAATAAAACCAGTAAGATAACGCGGATGAACAGCAAAGTATCAGAGTATGCTGAATCTGATTGAAGTTAACGTTAAGGTAATTGAAACACTATGGCACGATTAGACATTCTCACCGCCCCGGATCCCCGCTTAAAAGAGCAGGCCATTCCTGTGACTGATGTTGCTTCTGTTCAGACACTGGTGGATGACATGCTGGAGACTCTGTACGCCACCTCTAATGGCATTGGCCTGGCGGCGACTCAGGTTGGTCGTCGTGAAGCTGTGGTGGTGATTGATATCTCAGAAACCCGAGATCAACCCTTAGTGCTGATTAATCCGGTCGTGGTGAGCGGTGAAGATAAAGCCATGGGGCAGGAAGGCTGCCTGTCGGTGCCGGAGTATTACGCTGATGTTGAACGTTATCAGTCTGTGGTTGTTACAGCGCTTGATCGTCAGGGCAATTCAGTAACGATTGAGCGTGATGATTTTCTGGCAATTGTGATGCAGCACGAAATTGACCATCTGCGCGGAAATCTGTTCATTGATTATCTGTCACCTCTCAAACGACAAATGGCGATGAAGAAAGTCAAGAAAGCCGTGAAGGTAATGGCGAAAACAGCCTAAAGATAATGAATAAAATCATCCGAGTGAGCCTGATGGCGAGTATTTTGACAAGCTGTGCGAGTGAACCGCAAGAGGAGCCTGTAATCCATGATGCTTGGCTGGAACTGGTCGCAGGGAAAATAGAAAAGAATGGTGGAAAAGTCATCTGTGCTAATCCGATATATCAGAAATGTATGAATATTTCTGAAGGTGTGTGCACCGTTGAGATATCACCTGCTTCGAATCATTGTGCTTCAGATTCCATCAAACGTTATGGGGCTTTGTCTGAAGCAAATATTGAAGATTATTTCGTGAATTATCAGGCTTGCATGATGTTTGAACATGCCCGGTTATATGACCTTGACTGGCTAGTGCCACTTCGGTGTATGAGTAAAAATGCGAATGATCATTTTGACAGTCGATCGCTTCAGATATTATTTGACTGAGTATCTTCAAAGAGAATGAACAAGTAATGTATTCGACTTGTCAGGGCAGCAGGGCGAGAGCACGTATGCTCATTTTTTATCCAAACCTTGGATTCCCGCCAATATTACTTGCTCCAAATAGGCAATATTCATGGCAGCTATTTTCTGCTTTCGCCTGATACTCGCCTTTTTACTTGTTTCTAATCGAAGCATGTTAAGAGCCATGTGACGCACACCAGCCAGGAGTTCGGCGGCATTGCCACGATAGATTTGGCAAGCATCTTCATTCATCGTGACATCAAGCACC